>NZ_JASCXF010000056.1:0-24730 GCF_030062225.1 Sphingomonas sp. 2R-10 | reverse complement strand
TGGCGGCGCTGGCGGTCAGCCGGGGGCACCGGGTGCGGGTGGCGGCGACGGTCGAGGCGGCGCTGGCCGGGGTGGAGGAAGCGGTGGCGTTCGTCGATCACGATCTGGGTGGCAGCGTCGACGGGCTGGCGCTGATCGCGCTTCTGCGGGCACGGCGGCCGGGATTGCGCGCGGCGCTGGTGACGGCGGATGCCAGCCGGACGCTGGCCGAGGCGGCGCAGGCGGCGGGGGTGGCGGTGCTGCTGAAGCCTCTGTCGGGGGAGGCGTTCGACGGGTGGCTGGCCGCGCCGGGCAAGGCGTAGCGGCGCTACGCCGGGCCGAACAAGGCGCGGTCGGCCGGCGGCGCGAACAGCGCCGTCCGACGACGCGGGCTTTGCCTGCGTCAGGCCCCGAAACCCGCGGAAAACCGTCAAAGGTCACGAAAGTCACACTCGCCACGTTTGGGTCGCACAGCGGAGCGGGGGCAATCGGCATGAAAATCGGCGGAGGAGAAAGATCGAGCCCGACGATGGCACGGGGTGGGTTTGTAGGAAAGACCGGCCGACGGCCGCGACCGATCAGGTTCGTGTCCCCCAGCGCAACGAAAGACCTGTCCGTCAAAACCGCAGCGCGACGCTTCGTTTACCGATTGGCGAACGGTGATCGGGCACATGGCCGATCACGACAGTACAAGGGACATCGCATGCATGAGGAACTGAAACGCTCGCCTTACTGCGAGGAGCAGGATCACACCAAATTCGTCGACTATAAGCGACTGGAGCCGAAGGATATCTACGCGCTCTATGACGGACGCGCACGGGATTATCGTACCATATTGATTGCGATCCTGGCGGGAGAATTGGCCCTGCTGTCGCAATTGGCCATCAGCCTGTACGAACATCGCCATGCCGCAGTTGTTGTGTATCTGGCGGTGATGGTCTTTCTGTGGTGGATCGCGCGTTACCGGATAGCCCCGGAAGTCAACGTATTGATCGAACAGTCCCAAAAGTTCCGCAGGACGTATATCGCCAATCGTAATGCCGTACCGCAGATCGATACGCTTCTCATCGGCAATGCAGCGCCGCGAGTCCTGAACGCGATCAATCTCAGAAAGGTGCTGCGAGAGGATAACACACCGCCGCATGAATGGCCCAGATAAGACGTAGAGAACGGTTATGTGGCCGGGTTCAACCTACCCCGTCACCTCCAGCCCCAGCGCGCGCGCCGCCACCGCCGCCTGGGTCCGGTTGCCGACATCGAGCTTGCGCAGGACGGCGGTCATGTGGACCTTGACCGTCGCTTCGGCGATGCCGAGGTCGTGGGCGATCTGCTTGTTCAGGCGGCCGGCCAGCACGCCGAGCAGGACGCGCAGCTGCGTCGGGGTGAGCGCGGCGACGCGGGCGGCGATGTCGTCGGGCGGGTCGGTGTCCGGGGTCATGCGCCCGCCGGACAGCGCGGCGGCGATGGCGGCCTCGATCGCTTCGAGCGGGGCGTCCTTGCCGACGAAGCCGACCGCGCCGAAGCGGGCGACCTGCGCGAAGGCGGCGGCGCGGTCTGCGCCGGAGACGACGAGGATGGGGACGGCGGGCGCCTCGGCATGGAGCAGCGCGACGCCGTTATAGCCGACCGCGCCGGGCATGTTCAGGTCGAGCAGGATGAGCGCGAGGTCGCCCGCGTCGCGCACCGCCCGTACCGCGCGGTCGAGCGAGCCGGCCTCGACGATGCGCGCGTCCGGCAGGACCTGCGTCACCGCCAGCGCCAGCGCCTGCCGGAACAGCGGGTGGTCGTCGGCGACGAGGATGGTGGGCGTCATCAAGATTGTCCGTTCGTCCTGAGTGCCGCTGAGCCTGTCGAAGCGGCGTATCGAAGGACCGGCCCCGCAGGTGCTTCGATGATGATCGAGTGAACCATGTCCCACATGGTTCAGGATCGTCCGGGGGACGATCCGACCCGATCATCCTCGACAAGCTCAGCCCCTACTCAGCATGAACGGATTGGGAGGTTGGTCATCCGGCCGGCCGGATGCGTTCGGACACCAGCGTGTCGACCACCGACGGGTCGGCCAGCGTCGAGGTGTCGCCGAGGTTCGCCGTGTCGTTTTCGGCGATCTTGCGCAGGATGCGGCGCATGATCTTGCCCGAGCGGGTTTTCGGCAGGCCGGGCGCGAACTGCAGCGCATCGGGGGTGGCGACGGGGCCGATTTCCTTGCGGACCCATGTGCGCAGTTCGGCGCGCAGTTCGTCGGTCGGTTCGTCACCGGCGTTCAGGGTGACATAGGCGTAGATGCCCTGCCCCTTGATGTCGTGCGGCATGCCGACGACGGCGGCCTCGGCGACCTTGGGGTGCGATACCAGCGCGCTTTCGACCTCGGCGGTGCCCATGCGGTGGCCGCTGACGTTGATGACGTCGTCGACCCGGCCGGTGATCCAGTAATAGCCGTCCTCGTCGCGGCGCACGCCGTCGCCGGTGAAATACCGGCCGGGATAGGTAGTGAAATAGGTCTGGAAGAAGCGGTCGTGATCGCCCCACACCGTCCGCATCTGTCCGGGCCAGCTGTCGGCGATGCACAGGTTGCCTTGCGCCGCGCCGTCCAGCACCTTGCCCTCGGCATCGACGATCACCGGCTGCACGCCGGGCAGGGGCTTCGTCGCGCTGCCGGGTTTCAGGTCGGTGGCATAGGGCAGCGGCGAAATGAGGATGCCGCCGGTCTCGGTCTGCCACCACGTATCGACGATCGGGCAGCGACGGTCGCCGACGACGCGGTGATACCAGTCCCATGCCTCCGGGTTGATCGGTTCGCCGACCGATCCCAGCAGGCGCAGCGACTGGCGGCTCGACTGCGTGACCCACTTGTCGCCCTCGCGCATCAACGCGCGGATCGCGGTGGGGGCGGTGTAGAAGATGTTGACGCCGAGGCGATCGATCGTTTCCCAGAACCGGCCATGGTCGGGATAGTTGGGCACGCCGTCGAACATGACGGTGGTCGCGCCGTTCGACAGCGGACCATAGACGACATAGCTGTGCCCGGTGACCCAGCCGATGTCGGCGGTACACCAGAACACTTCGCCGTCGCGGTAATCGAACACGTCGCGGAAGGTGGTGTGCGCCCACACCAGATAGCCGCCGGTGGTGTGCAGCACGCCCTTGGGCTTGCCGGTCGAGCCGCTGGTATAGAGGATGAACAGCGGGTCTTCGGCATCCATCGGTTCGGGCGGGCAGTCGGGCGATGCTTGCGGAAGCAGGTCGTGCAGCCAGAAGTCGCGGCCCTCGACCATCGGCACGTCGCTGCCGCTGCGGCGGATGACGATCACGGTGTCGACGCCGGGGGCGTGCTCCAGCGCCTTGTCGACATTGGCTTTCAGCGGAATGCGCTTGCCGCCGCGACAGCCTTCGTCGGCGGTGATGACCAGACGGCTGTCGCAATCGACCAAGCGGTTGGCGAGGCTGTCGGGTGAGAATCCGCCGAACACGATCGAATGGATCGCGCCGATGCGGGTGCAGGCGAGCATCGCCGCCGCCGCTTCGGGCACCATCGGCAGGTACAGGGTGACGCGGTCGCCCTTTCGCACGCCCTTGTCCTTCAGGACGTTGGCGAAGCAGCAGACCTGTTGGTGGAGTTCGCGGTACGTGACCTTGCGCGTCTCGCCCGGTTCGTCGCCTTCCCAGAGGATTGCGATGCTGTCGCCGCGTTCGGCGAGATGGCGGTCGAGGCAGTTGGCCGACACGTTGGTCTGGCCGTCGGCGAACCAGCGGATGCGGAAATCGGCTTCGTCGAACGAGGTGTCCTTGACCGTTTCATAGGGCCGCGACCAGTCGATGCAGCGTCCGGCCTCGCGCCAGTAGCTTTCCGGATCGGCAACCGATGCGGCGTAGCGCGCGTCGTATCCGGCGCGGTCGATGCGGGCGGCGGCGTCGTGCGGCGCGGCATGGATCGTCTGGGTCATATTTCTCTCCTGTGCCCCTGATGTGCAGGCGCGCGCGCGGGCGTCAAGGCGCGGCAGCCTACAACGAAGGTCGTACTGGCCGTCATGACCGCGATGCGTGACACTGGCGCGGCAGGAGGTGCGGGCAAAAGACCGCGCCCGGACAGGAGAGGATGCCGCATGGCGGGAGCAACGACGGCCGGGGCAACGCCTAAAGGTCAGAACGAGAAGCTGGTGATCGCCGCGTCGTCGCTGGGCACCGTGTTCGAATGGTACGACTTCTACCTGTACGGGCTGCTGGCGAGCTATATCTCGAAGCAGTTCTTTTCGGGCGTGAACGAGACGACCGGGTTCATCCTCGCGCTGGGCGCGTTCGCCGCCGGGTTCGCGGTGCGGCCGTTCGGCGCGCTGGTGTTCGGGCGGATCGGCGACCTTGTCGGGCGCAAGAACACGTTCCTCGTGACGATGGGGCTGATGGGCCTGTCGACCTTCGCGGTGGGCCTGCTCCCCTCCTATGCCACCATCGGCGTGGCGGCGCCGATCATCCTCGTCGGCTTGCGGATCGTGCAGGGGCTGGCGCTGGGCGGCGAATATGGCGGCGCGGCGACCTATGTCGCCGAACACGCGCCCGACGGGAAGCGCGGGCTGTACACCAGCTTCATCCAGACGACGGCGACGATGGGACTGTTCGCCGCGCTGCTGGTGGTGATCGGGTTCCGTACCGCGATGGGCGAGGAATCGTTCGGCGGGTTCGGGTGGCGCTTGCCGTTCCTCGTATCGATCCTGCTGCTGGGCGTATCGATGTGGATCCGGCTGCAATTGTCGGAAAGCCCGGTGTTCCTGAAGATGAAGGAGGAGGGCAAGACGTCGAAGGCGCCGCTGACCGAGGCGTTCCTGCGCTGGCCGAACCTGAAGCTCGTGCTGATCGCGCTGTTCGGGGCGGCGATGGGGCAGGCGGTGGTGTGGTATACGGGTCAGTTCTACGTCCTGTTCTTCCTCGAAAAAATGATGAAGGTCGATGGCGCGACGGTGAACGTGCTGCTGGCGATTTCGCTGGCGCTGGGCACGCCGTTCTTCGTGTTCTTCGGCTGGCTGTCGGACAAGATCGGGCGGAAATGGATCATCATGGGCGGCTGCGCGCTGGCGGCGCTGACCTATTTTCCGCTGTTCGGCGCGCTGACCAACGCGGCCAATCCGGCGCTGGCGGCGGCGCAGGTGGCGTCGCCGGTGCGGGTCACCGCGCATGACGACGATTGTTCGGTGCAGTTCGATCCGATCGGGCGCAACAGGTTCGATGCGAAGAGCTGCGACATCGCCAAGTCGTATCTGGCGAAGAACGGCATCAGCTACACCAATGTCGAGGCACCGGCGGGGACGATCGCCAGCGTGGGCGTCGGCGACCGGGTGCTGGTCGCACCGAACCCGGCGGAGGTGACCGGACCGGCGCGGGCGGCGGCGATCACGGCGTATCAGGGCGAGGTCGCAGCCGCACTCACGGCGGCGGGCTATCCGGCAAAGGCCGATCCGGCGACGATCGACAAGCCGCTGGTGATCCTGATCCTGTGGTTCATGGTGATCCTGGTGACCATGGTCTACGGTCCGATCGCCGCGCTGCTGGTCGAGCTGTTCCCCAGCCGCATCCGCTATACGTCGATGTCGCTGCCCTATCATATCGGCAATGGCTGGTTCGGCGGGTTCCTGCCGACGACGGCGTTCGCGATGGTCGCGGCGACCGGGGATATCTATTACGGGCTGTGGTATCCGGTGGTGCTGGCGGTGGTGACGCTGGTGCTGGGCGTGCTATTCCTGCCGGAGACGTTCCGGCGGAATATCCGGGATTAGGGGCGAGACGGGATATAACGACCAACCGTTCGTCCTGAGTAGCCGCTGAGCGAAGTCGAAGCGGCGTATCGAAGGAACGCCAAGGGTGCTTCGATACGGGCCTTCGACAAGCTCAGTCCCTACTCAGCACGAACGGTTGGACTTATACCTGCGCTGGAATACCGGTTCCGGTTCAGGCCCTCAACAACACCTTGGCGAGGCACCGGGGCCGGTGCCGTAGCGGCGGGCGATGCGGTCGCGGTGGAATTCCTTCAGCGTCATCACCGGTTCGTGCGGGTGGTGCGCGGCGCGGTGCGCGACGTAGCGATCGTAATCGGGGACGCCGACCATCAGCCGTGCGCCCTCGGCCAGCCTATGCAGGAAGCGCATCGCCGACCTCCTGCCCGATTTCCTGCGTGGTCGGGGTCGGCACCGCCTTCGCCTTGCGGATCGCGCCGATGCCGTAGGCGAGGATCGACAGCACGACGACGATGAACAGCACGCACAGCGCGGCGTCGATCCGGTCGTTCAGGATGATCCGCTGCATCTCCGCCGCCGACTTGGCAGGCGCGAGGATCTCGCCGCGGGCGAGTGCGTCGGAGAAGACGCGGGCGTGGGCAAGGAAGCCGATCTTCGGATTGGCGTCGAACAGCTTCTGCCAGCCCGCCGTCAGCGTGCAGATCAGCAGCCACGTGGTCGGGACCATCGTCACCCACGCATAGCGGTCGCGCTTCATCTTGAAGAGCAGCACCGTCGACAGGATCAGCGCGATGGCGGCCAGCATCTGGTTCGAGATGCCGAACAGCGGCCACAGCGTGTTGATCCCGCCCAGCGGATCGGTGACGCCGCTGTAGAGGAACCAGCCCCATGCGGCGACGGCGAGTGCGGTGCCGATCAGGTTGGGGCCGAGCTGCTGCGTCTCCTTCATCGCCGGAATGAAGCTGCCGAGCAGGTCCTGGATCATGAAGCGCGCGACGCGGGTGCCGGCATCGACCGTGGTCAGGATGAACAGCGCCTCGAACAGGATCGCGAAATGATACCAGAAGGCCATCATCGCCTGTCCGCCGATCACCCGGGACAGGATGTGCGCCATGCCGACCGCCAGCGTCGGCGCGCCGCCCGCGCGCGACAGGATCGAGGATTCACCGACGTCGCGCGCCAGCTGGGTCAGCATGTCGGGGGTGACGACGAAGCCCCATTGCGCGATCGCCTGTGCCGCGCTCTCAGCCGTCGTGCCGATCAGCGCGGGCGGGGCGTTCATAGCGAAATAGACGGCGGGGTCGAGCACGCAGGCGGCGATCAGCGCCATGATCGCGACGAAGCTCTCGGTCAGCATCGCGCCATAGCCGATGAAGCGCAGGTCGCCCTCGCTCGCCACCATTTTCGGCGTGGTGCCGCTGGCGATCAGCGCGTGGAAGCCGGAGACGGCACCGCAGGCGATGGTGATGAACAGGAACGGGAACAGCTTGCCCGAAAAGGCCGGGCCGGTGCCGTCGACGAACTGCGTGACCGCCGGCATCTGCAGATCGGGGCGGACGATCAGGATGCCGAGGGCTAGGCCGGCGATCACCCCGATCTTGAGGAAGGTCGACAGGTAATCGCGCGGCGCGAGCAGCAGCCAGACGGGGGCGACCGACGCGACGAAGCCGTACGCCATCAGGATCAGCGCCAGCGCCGGGCCGGAATAGGTGAACATCGGCGCGAAGGTCGCCGAATGCGCTACCGGCTCGCCGCCGACGATCGCCGCCATCAGCAGGACGAAGCCGATCACCGACATTTCGGCGATCTTGCCGGGCCGCAGGAAGCGGCCGTACAGCCCCATCAGCACCGCGATCGGGATGGTCGCGAAGACGGTGAAGGTGCCCCACGGGCTGCCGGTCAGCGCCTTGACCACCACCAGCGCCAGCACCGCGAGCAGGATGATCATGATCATCAGCACGCCGACCAGCGCGATGGTGCCGGGGATCAGCCCCATTTCGCTGCGGATCATGTCGCCGAGCGAGCGCGCGTCGCGGCGGGTGGAGAAATAGAGGATCAGGAAATCCTGCACCGCGCCGGCGAACACCACGCCCGCCAGCAGCCACAGCGTGCCGGGAAGGTAACCCATCTGCGCCGCGAGGACGGGGCCGACCAGCGGGCCTGCACCGGCGATGGCGGCGAAATGGTGGCCGAACAGCACGCCCTTGTGCGTCGGGACATAGTCGAGCCCGTCGTCGCGGCGGACGGCCGGGGTGGCACGCGACGGATCGACGCGCAGCACGCGGCTGGCGATGAACAGGCCGTAGAAGCGATAGGCGATGGCGTAGACGCACAGCGCCGCGACTACGATCCACAGGGCGTTGACCGGCTCGCCCCGCATCAGCGCGATCCAGCCGAGCGCCACCGCGCCGACGATCGCCACCGCCGCCCAGGCGATCCAGCCGCCGATGCCGGTCGGTGCGATCGGTGTCCGTGCTGCTGTCGCCATGCGCCTCTCCCCTGTTCGGGATAATATTGGCGGAAGGTTGCGGGGGATGCCATGGGTTTCGTGACTTGGGTCCACCCGCCCGATCCGTTTGCTTCGAGCGAAGGATCGAGCCTGTCGGGATCCGCAGTCGAGAAGGTGTTGCCAACAACGGTCGGGTTCTCGACCGACGCTTCTCGACAGGCTCGAAGCTGCTCGAACCGAACGGAGAAACCTGGAGATGGCAATGACTGAACACCGCTCGTTCCTGCTCGTCTGCCTCGGCAATATCTGTCGCTCACCGCTGGCGGAGGCGGCGCTGCGCGATGCGGCGGCGCGGGCCGGGGTCGATCTGGAGGTCGATTCGGCCGGGACCGGGGCGTGGCATGTCGGCAACACGCCCGATCCGCGGGCGCAGGCGGTGGCACTGGCGCACGGGGTCGACATTTCCCGCTATCGCGCGCGGCAGGTGCAGCCGGAGGATTTCCGGTGCTTCACCGACGTTCTCGCGCTGGATCGCGACAATCTGGCCGAGTTGCGACGGCGGGCGCCGAAGGACGCGACGGCGCGGATCGGGTTGTTGCTGGACGTGGTGCCGGGGCGGGCGGGGCAGGCGGTGGCCGACCCCTATTACGGCGATGCCGCCGGGTTCGACGTGACATGGGCCGATGTGTCGGCAGCGGCGGAGACGATCGTGGCGGGGATGCGCAATATCAAGCCCGCTCGTCCTGAGTAGCCGCTGAGCAATGTCGAAGCGGCGTATCGAAGGACCTCCAAGGGTACTTCGATACGGGTCTTCGACTGCGCTCAGCCCCTACTCAGCACGAACGGTTCCACAGTACATCCACCCATACGTCACCCCGGCGCAGGCCGGGGTCTCCCGCGGTTCCTGTCCCGTGCCATCACCGGGAGACCCCAGCCTGCGCCGGGGTGACGCGTCTGGTTGGGTAGGGGGCAGCGGGCCTAACCCCCGAACGACCGCCCGCCGCCCCAGCCGCCGCTCGACCGCGCGCTTACCCGGCCGCCGAAGCCGCCGCGCGAGACGACCGAGCTGCGCGTCTGGATGCGCTGGGTCGTGACCGGGGTGGTGATCGCCTTGCTGCCGACATTGTAGCGATAGCCGTTATTGGGGCTGAGATACGCGCCCGACGGCGTGTACCAGCCGCCGTTGCGGTCGCGCCGGTCGCGATACAGGCCGCCATAGGTGTAGCGCGACGAGTTGTTGTTGAGGATCTGCCCGATCAGGAAGCCGGTGAGCAGCGGGGTGAAGAAGCTCTGCCCGCCCTCGCTGCGCCGCTGGCATTGCGCGGCGCCGAACTGTTCCTCGCACAATTTCTGGCTGTCGAAGCGCGGCGCGACCTTGCCGTCCTCGTTGAACGCCTTTTGCTGGGCGGCGGTGCAGGTGGCCTGGTCGTACTGGCCGCTGTTGACGCATTCCTGGATCGTCTGGAACGCGGCGACCTCGGTCGGCGGGCCGTAGCGTGCCTGTTCGTTGTTGTCGTCGCAGCCCGACAGCATCGCTACCGCGCCGACGGCGGTGAGACCGGCGGCGACCGAGCGTTTGCGGCGGGGAGGCTGGATGGTCATGCGCGGTCCCCCCTTCAATAGGTCATCGACGCGGCGTTGAGCAGGCCGACGCCGATCGAGGTCGCCGCGCTGTAGAGCGCGGTGGCGAGGTTGCCGCCCTCGATCCGCTGCGCCATGTCGCGCACGACCAGCCGGCGGATGACGAAGGCGGCGACGATCTGGATCACGCCCGCCAGCAGTCCCCATGCGGCGAATTCGACGATGCTGACCGTCACGCTGAGCGCCGAGGCCAGCGGCAGCGCGAAGCCGATGATCGCGCCGCCCAGCGCCACCGCCGCCGCCACGTTGTTGGCCGCGATCAGCGCGCGTTCGTCATAGGGCGTCGAGACCTGATACACCCATTTGAAGACGATCAGGAACAGGCAGGCGAGGCCGAAGGCGATGATGAAATGCACCGCCCCGTCCAGAAAATAGGCAAAGTCGAACATCACCGTCCCCCTTGTCAGGCGCTGAATTCGGCGGGCAGCAACGGCAGCCCGACCATGATCTCGTGCGTCAGGTCGCCACCTTCGGGCTGCATCGCCAGCGCCAGCAGCAGTTCCTGCCCCTCGGGCGGAACCTCGCGGGCATAGAGCATGCAGGCCTGCTTGATATGCCGCACCGGCCGGCCGGTGCGTTCCTCGTACACCGACTCCCACAATTCGACCGGTGGCTGCGTGCGGTCGTCGCCGGGATACCAGAAGCGGTCGAAGCGGGCGAGGCCGGCTTCGTCCCAGGTCGGCCGCGACAGCCGGTCGCGGAACGCGGCGGTATCGGACCGGTCGACCGGGTAGGTCGACGACCATGGCCGGAACAGCGTGAAGTCGTCGGCGTCCGACCCGTCGGCCGACTGGCTCACCGCCTGCAGCATCAGTTCGTCGTCGGTGTAGAAACGGTGGACATGGCTGCCGTCGTCGAGCCGGATCAGCCCCTGTGCGGTGATCTCCAGCGTGTCGCGGTCGAGGGTGAAGGCGGCGCCGCTCAGCCGCCGCCATGCCAGCGCGTCCAGCCGCACCTGTCGCCCGATGGTGATGTCGCGCACCACCGCGACCGCGGGCGTGTCTTCACGGGAGTTGCCGCCGAACAGGCTGCCGAAAATCATGCCGCGATCCTTGTCCGCGCGATATAGAATAACCGGTCGCCGGCCGCGACCTGGCCTTCGAGGTCGAATACCGGCGAATTGTGTCCCGCGCCACAGGTCGCGACCAATATTCCGCCGCGGGCGCGCAGATCGCGCGCGGCGTCGTCGAAGCTGCCGGCGATGCGCGCGGTGGTGGCGTAGAGCGTGCCGCCGTCGTCGGTATGGCTGGCGAGCTGCGCGATCAGCCGGCTGGACCCCGGATCGCTCAGCGCCTTGACCACCAGCTCGACCGTCGGGGTCAGCACGACCTCCACCTGCGGGCAGTGCGCGCTCAGCAGGTGCGCGGTGTCGGAATCGCGCAGGAAGCACACGACGTGGCCGGTTTCGTTCAGCGCGGTCACCGCCAGCGTCGCGGCCAGCGTGTCGGGATCGGACGGGCCATAGACGATCACCCGTTCGGCCGTCGCGACGCCCGCGCGCCTCAGGTCGGCGGACGCGGTGAGCGAGGGCGCGCGGACGAGGCGGTGGGTGGCGGCGTCGCCGGCCAGTTCCTGCGTCGCGACCAGCACCAGTTCGTGCCCCTGCCCGTCGGCGACGATCTCGGCGATCATCCGGGGCGTGCGGTCGGGATCGTAGCCGACCAGGACGATATGACCACGCATCGCGCTATACTCCCCCAATCCCATCCGCCGCCGCCGCCACCGCGCTGCCACCCCGGCAAAGGCGCGGGCGATCGACACGGTGAACAGCGCGATCGCGCCGGGCATCACGAACAGCGCGGTGACGACGCGCCCCATGTCCGATTTCGGCGACAGGTCGCCATAGCCGACCGTCGAGGCGGTCGTCGCATACCAGTAGAGATAGGCGGGCAGCGGCCGCAGGTCGGCCTCGCCGGCCAGCGACAGCAGCTCCCACGAGATCGTCATGTGCAGCACGAGCAGCGCGAACAGCACGCCGCGGTGCAGTTCGCTGGCCGCCAGATACAGCCGTCGCAGAACCGTGCCCAGACTGAATGGCGTCATCCCTTGGCTGCCCCCCGCACCTTGCTTTTTGGTCGCGCCTTATGCTTGGGGTGTCAAGCGCGGCCAACACACCGTGGCCAGATGCGTTTCGGAGGGATGGATGGACGAAGCACCCCGTAGCTGGACGACCACTGGCCTCGCAGAGGCCCTGCGCGGCCCCGATTATGCCGACGAACTGGCGGTCGAGCGGATCGAGCAGGCCGAACCGGTGCTGAAGCTGACGATGCGGCATTTCGGCGACCTCGCCATCTTCGTATCGGTCGCGGGCGAACAGATCATCGTGTCGACGCTGCTGTGGCCGGTCGACGAACAGGCGGACGCGCACGCGTTCAACCGCTTCCTGCTCAAGACGCAGAAGCTGGTGCCGCTGTCCAATTTCGCCATCGCCGAAGTGGGCGGACGCGAATATTATGAACTGGTGGGCGAGCTGTCGGTCGAATCGTCGCTGCGGACCGTGCTGATCGAACTGCGCGTGCTGGCGCAGAACGCGATCGAGGCGGCGTCCGAGCTGCGCACCGAATTCGCCGCGTAACGGAAGGTAGACGGATGTCGATGTGGAAGAACCTCGTGGCGCTGGTACGCGGCACGGCACATGAAACCGGGCAGTCGATCGTCGATGCGAAGGCGCTGACGATCCTCGACCAGCAGATCCGCGATGCCGGGTCGTTGCAGGCCAAGGCGCGCGACGACCTGGCGACGCTGACCGCCAAGCGGCGGATGATGGAAAAGGAGCTGGAGGGGCTCACCTCGCAGCGCGAGAAGTATGAATCGTCGGCACGGGCGGCGATGGCGCGCGGCGACATGGACCTCGCGCGCGAGGTCGCGCAGCGGCTGGCGACGATCGAGCAGGAACAGTCGACCAAGACGCCGCAGATCGCCGACATGCGATCGGCCGAGGACAAGATCCGCGGCATCATCAAGACCGGCGACGGCAAGATCGACGCGCTGCGCCGCGAGGTCGATGTCGTGCGCGCGAACGAGAGCGTGCAGAAGGCGCAGGCATCGGTCGCCAGCAGCTATGGCGGCGCCACGGCGTCGCTGGGGTCGGCGGCGGACAGCCTCGCCCGGCTCAAGGAACGGCAGGCGGTGCGCGAGGAGAAGTTCAAGGCGCAGGCCGAGCTGGAGGACATGCGCACCGGCGCCGACCTCGACGAGAAGCTGAAGGCCGCCGGGCTGCTGCCGGGATCGTCGAGCGCCGACGACATCCTCGCCCGCCTGTCGGCCCCCAAGGACGCCGCGCCGCGCCTGTCCGACGGGACGCGCGACGGCGGGACGATCGGGCGCGACTGATGGAACGCCGCGCGGTCGCCCCCCGTCCCGACTGGCGGGCGACCGCCGAGCGGATGGGCTTCACCTTCCACCATCAGGACGGGCAGAAATACTGGGAGGAGGGGGCGTATTACGCCTTTTCGCTCGACGAGGTGGAGCGGGGGATCGAGGAACCCAGCGCCGAACTGCACGGCCTGTGCCGCGATCTGGTCGACGAGGTGGTCGGCAGCGACGCGCTGATGCACCGGCTCGCCATTCCGCAGGACATGCGCGACGTGGTGGCGGCGTCGTGGAAGGCGCATGCGCCGTCGCTCTATGGACGGTTCGATTTCGCCTTTGACGGCAGCGGCCCGGCCAAGATGCTGGAATACAACGCCGACACCCCGACCAGCATCTTCGAGACCGCGCTGTTCCAGTGGCAGTGGCTGGAGGATCGCATCGCCGACGGCACGCTGGGGCCGCAAGCGGACCAGTATAACCGGCTGCACGATGCGCTGGTCGAACGATTCGGCGCACTGTTCACGGCGGGCAGCACGGTGCATTTCGCGTCGGTCGACGACCATGTCGAGGACCGGCAGACGGTGCGCTATCTGGAGGATGTCGCGCGGCAGGCGGGGCTCGACCCGGCGTTCGTCGCGATCGACCGGATCGGCGTCGATGGCGACGGCGCGTTCGTCGATGGCGACGACGTGCTGATCGCCGCGCTGTTCAAGCTGTACCCGTGGGAGGACATGCTGCGCGAACCGTACGCCAAGGAACTGGCGGCGACGCGTACCCTGTTCCTCGAACCGGCGTGGAAGGCGTTGCTGTCGAACAAGGGCATCCTGCCGCTGTTGTGGCAGCGGCACCGCGGGCATCCCAATCTGCTGCCCGCCGCCTTCGCCGACGACACCGCCGCGTTGGCGGAGATCGGCGACGCCTATGTCCGCAAGCCGATCTTTTCGCGCGAGGGGTGGGACATCGAGCTGGTCGACGGCGGCGCCACCGCGCACGGGCCGGAGGGCGGCTATGGCGAGGAAGGCCATGTCGTGCAGGCGCTCAGTCCGCTGCCGGTGTTCGACGGCAACCATGCGGTGGTCGGATCGTGGATCGTCGGCGACGCGGCGGTCGCGCTGTCGGTGCGCGAGGACGACGGACCGATCACGCGCGATCTGGCGCGGTTCGTCCCGCACGCGATCCTGTGAACCCCCGCGTCATGCCGGTGCGGGCCGGCATGACGCGCGGGCGGTCTGGCAGGATCACATGTCTTGCAGCATCTCGACATGATGCCGGACCACCGGCGCGGTCGCGTTCGGCACCGGTCTTCGCGCGCAGTTCGGCGACCGTCTGCGCCGGTTCCAGCCCGGGCGCGGGTACGCGGCCAGCGCGCGACCCCGCGCGAACGGCGCAGGAAGATCGACGATACCGGTCTGTATCATAAGGATTTTCGTCAGCTGTTCGTCACAGCAGCCGGATCAGCATCAGCAACAGCCCCAGCATCGACGCGATCCACGCCAGGCTGCGGACATAGGGCACGCCGAACAGGTAGAGCGGGTGATAGACGATGCGCGCGGCGAACCACAGCATCGCCCCGGTCGCGCCCAGCCCGCCGGTGCGGTCGCTGACCGCCAGCGCCAGCGCGAGCGCGATGAACGCGGGATAGGTTTCCTTGAAATTGTCGAGCGCGCGTTGCGCCCGGCCGGCGAGCGCGCCTTTCGGATGCCGGTCGCCGTCGCGCGGGCCGGCGTTCCAGCCGACGCCCAGCTCGCGCGTCGCCAGCTGTCCCTGCAACATGACCGCCACGACCAGCAGGACCACCGACCAGCCGAGCAGGATGAGTTCGATCGGCTGGTCGGTCATCGGCGGGCTCCGGTCCAGAGGTGTCGTCTATAGCGCCAAGGACGGGCGGGGGTTCCGGATCGCATCGTCACCCGTCCATATCCGCGCGCAGGCAGGGGCCAGTTGGGGGGCATTGGTAAGATACGGAAAAGTCATTCCAACTGGACCCCGGCCTTCGCCGGGGTACGGTGGTACCCTGCTCGACCCTACCCGACGCTGCGACCCGGCGTGTTGACCCCCATCGACTGGAGATACTTCCTCACGTTGCGCGCGGCCTGGCGGAGGCGTTGTTCGTTCTCGACCATGGCGATCCGCACATAGCCTTCGCCATTCTCGCCATAGCCGACGCCCGGTGCGACCGCGACCTTGGCCTCGGTCAGCAACTGCTTGGCGAATTCCAGCGACCCCAGATGCGCCAGCGCGGGCGGCAGCGGCGCCCAGGCGAACATCGATGCGCGCGGGCTGGGGATGTCCCAGCCGGCGCGGCCGAAGCTTTCGACCAGCACGTCGCGACGCTTGTGATAGAGCTGGCGATTCTTCTCGACGATGTCCTGCGGGCCGTTCAGCGCGGCACACGCCGCCGCCTGGATCGGGGTGAAGGCGCCGTAATCGAGATACGACTTCACCCGCGTCATCGCCGCGATCAGCTTCTTGTTGCCGACGCCGAACCCCATGCGCCAGCCGGCCATCGAATAGGTCTTGCTGAGCGAGGTGAATTCGATCGCCACGTCCTTTGCCCCCTTCACCTGCAGGATCGAGGGGGTGGGGCAGCCGTCATAATATAGCTCGGAATAGGCGAGGTCGGAGATGACCCACAGCCCATGCTCCTTCGCAAACGCCACGACGCGCTCGTAGAAGGCGAGGTCGACGACTTCCGCGGTCGGGTTGGACGGATAGCCCATCACCAGCACGCTGGGCTTCGGCACGGTGAACGCCATCGCGCGGTCGAGGCTCTCAAAATAATGCTCGTCGGGGGTCGTCGGCACCGCACGGATCGTCGCCCCGGCGATGATGAAGCCGAACATGTGGATCGGGTAGCTGGGATTGGGCGCGAGGATGACGTCGCCCGGCGCGGTGATCGCGGTGGCGAGGCTGGCCAGCCCCTCCTTCGACCCCATCGTCACCACGACCTCGCTGTCGGGATCGATGTCGACGCCGAAGCGGCGGCCGTAATAATTCGCCTGCGCCTTGCGAAGGCCGGGAATTCCGCGCGACTGCGAATAGCCGTGCGCCGACGGCTTGCGCGCGACCTCGACCAGCTTTTCGATGACGTGGTCGGGCGGCGGCAGGTCGGGATTGCCCATGCCGAGGTCGATGATGTCCTCGCCCCCCGCACGTGCCGCCGCCCGCATCGCGTTGACTTCGGCGATGACATAGGGGGGCAAGCGCTTCATGCGGTAGAATTCGTCGGACATTACTCGTTCCTTTCGTCATCGCCCTTACGCTAGGAAGCAACTAACGGGTAGGCCCGCAGGCCCTTGGGAGAAGAAAATGACCGACGAGTCGAAAGCGCCGCCGGCATCCGCCGCGCCGCCGGCACCCGCGATGTCGCTGGAGGATCTGCAACACTGGACGCAGATGCTGGGCCGCGCGCAGCAGATGATGCTGGAACAGGGCATCGACCTGCTGGAACGCGCCCCGGCACTGCCCGACCCGACCGGCATGATGAAGGCGCAGGCCGATTTCTGGACCGACACGATGAAGCTGTGGCAACGCTTCCTCGATCCCGCGAACGCCGCGCCCGCCGACGAATCGCCCGAACGCGCGCGCGACAAGCGGTTCAAGGCGAAGCAATGGCATGACGACCCGCTGTTCGCCTTCATCCGCCAGAGCTATTTCCTCGTCGCTGACCATATGCTCAAGGGCGTCGATGCGCTGGACAGTGTCGATCCGAAGCAGAAGGAGCAGCTGCGCTTCGCGACGCGCGGGCTGATCGATGCGCTCAGCCCGACCAATTTCGCCGCCACCAATCCGCTGGTGGTCGAAAAGATCATCGAGACACGCGGCGAGAACCTGCTGAAAGGCTTGCAGAACATGCTGGCCGACATGGCCCGGGGCCAGATGACGCAGAGCGACACCGCCGCGTTCGAACTGGGCCGCAACGTCGCGACGACGCCGGGCAAGGTCATCAAGCGCACGCCGCTGTACGAACTGATCCAGTATGCGCCGACGACCGAGAAGGTGGGCGCCGTCCCGCTGCTGATCTTTCCGCCATGGATCAACCGTTTCTACATCCTCGACCTGACGCCCGAGAAGAGCTTCATCCGCTGGGCGGTGGAGCAGGGGCTGAGCGTGTTCGTCGTGTCGTGGAAGTCGGCCGACGCCACGATGAAGGACGTGACGTGGGACGATTATGTCGTCCGGGGTCAGATCGACGCGATCGACACGGTGCGCGAGGTGCTGGGCGTCGAATCGGTCCACACCATCGGCTATTGCGTGGCGGGTACGACGCTGGCCGCGACGCTGGCGCTGCTGGCGGCGCGGGGCGAGGCGGCGAAGGTCGCCACCGCCACCTTCTTCACCGCGCAGGTCGATTTCACGCAAGCTGGCGAATTGTCGCTGTTCGTCGACGACGACCAGCTCAAGCTGATCCGGCA
The DNA here is from genome assembly GCF_030062225.1 of Sphingomonas sp. 2R-10. Taxonomy (NCBI): domain Bacteria; kingdom Pseudomonadati; phylum Pseudomonadota; class Alphaproteobacteria; order Sphingomonadales; family Sphingomonadaceae; genus Sphingomonas; species Sphingomonas sp. 2R-10. Next base: position 7,211 of record NZ_JASCXF010000056.1, on the reverse strand, counting down.
GGTCGGCAAGGACGGCTATCTCGACGGGCGCTACATGGCGGCGACGTTCAACCTGCTGCGCGGACGCGACCTGATCTGGAACTACGTCACCAACAACTATCTGCTCGGCAACGACTATGCGCCGTTCGACCTGCTCCACTGGAATGCCGACGTCACCAACCTGCCGGCGAACTGGCATCTGGGCTATCTGACCGATCTGTACCGCGACAACCGGCTCGTGCAGCCGGGGTCGATGACCATCGACGGCGTGCCGATCGACCTGTCGACGGTGAAGACGCCCGCCTATGTCCAGGCCGGGCGCGAGGACCATATCGCCCCGCCCGAAAGCGTGTGGAAGGTCACCGACCATTTCACCGGCCCCTTACGTTTCGTGCTGGCCGGGTCGGGGCACATCGCCGGTGTGGTCAACCCGCCCTCGGCCGGCAAATACCAGTATTGGACCAACGATACGCCCGCCGCATCGCTGGCGGCGTTCATCGACGGCGCACAGGAGACGAAGGGGAGCTGGTGGCCGGACTGGCGGCGCTGGATCGGCCAGATGGACGCCGACACGGTGCCGGCAACCGGTGCGCGAGTCCCCGGAAACGGCGATGCACCCGCGCTGTGCGATGCACCCGGCGAGTATGTAAGAACGCGCTAAGTGCATGTAAAAACGTGCGGCATATTTATGCTGCGATGCACAAAATTCGTCTTGAAACCGTCACCGTCTTGCTCTATTTGATGCGGCGCACCAGCAGTAGATGGAGGATGTCCAGTGGCCACGAGAGGTCCGAAGACCGGCGCGCGCAAGCCCGTCGTCGCCCGTTCCACCCGCCCGGTCGTGACCCCGCCGGTCGAGCCTGTTGCGACGCCGGTCGTTCCGGCCGTCGCCGATCCGGCAGAGGCGGATGTCCCGCCGGTGCCGTTCGTCGCCGAGCCGAAGGCGCAGCCGACCGAGCTGCCCTTCAAGGCCGAACTCCCCGCCACCATGCCGGCTCCCGTCGCGGAACCGGTGGCCAAGGCCGCACAGGCCGTTGTCGAAACCGCGGAGAACGCGGTCGAGGAAACCACCGCGGCGGTCGAGACCGTCTCCGCGCAAGTTGAGGAAAAGATCATGGACGTGACGAACGAAGCGACCGCCACCACCCAGAACGCCGCCAGCAAGGCGCAGAATTTCGCGCAGGAGGCCGCCAGCAAGGCGCAGGCCGTGACCGCCGATTTCAACGAAAAGGCGAAGGCCGCGTTCGAAAAGAGCCAGAAGGGTTTCGAAGAGATGAACGAACTGACCAAGGGCAACGTCGAAGCGTTCGTCGAAGCTAGCCGGATCGCTGCCAAGGGCCTCGAGACCCTCGGCCAGGAAATGGCCGACTATGGCCGCAAGTCGTTCGAGCACGCGACCGCGACTGCCAAGACCCTCGCGACCGTCAAGTCGCCGACCGAGTTCATGAAGCTCCAGTCGGACTTCGTGCGCCAGTCGTTCGACTCGTTTGTCGCCGAAGCGTCGAAGACCACCGAACTGTTCATCAAGCTGGCCGGCGATGCCGCACAGCCGATCAGCAACCGCGTCGCGGTTGCCGCCGACAAGGTGAAGACCGTCGCGTAAGCGACCGGTTCACCGACACGGACAAGGGGGCGGTCGCGCGAGCGGCCGCCCCTTTTCGTATGGGCGCAGACGGTGGAGGGGCGATGGGCCGACCGTTGGCCCCGACGGTCACCCGCATCGTATTGCGACAGTCCGCCGGCCGTTAACCCCGACACCCTCTTGCCCTGTCGCCCGGCGATGCCATATTTTGCGACGACATGTCCCAACCCTGCATCCTGATGGCCGGTGACGACCGCGACCACGACGACGACCACGCGACCGGCATCGGCGTCGCCACCCAGACCCGCGTCAAGAAGCCGACGCCCTACCGCGTCCTGATGCTGAACGACGACTACACGCCGATGGAATTCGTCGTGCTGTGCCTGCAGCGCTTCTTCCGCATGAGCATGGAGGAAGCGACGCGGGTGATGCTGCACGTCCACCAGCGCGGCGTCGGCGTCTGCGGCGTCTTCACCTACGAGGTCGCCGAGACCAAGGTCAGCCAGGTGATGGACTTCGCCCGCCAGAACCAGCACCCACTGCAATGCACGCTGGAGAAGGCTTGAACGTGGCGACTGCCCGGCAGTAGGCCGTCCAGCCTGCCGTTGCCTCGAATTTCGTCCGACGCCATACTCCCTCTCGACGCGCTACAAGCAAATCTCGACCTGGCCTAAACCGGATCGATAATCGGTTCGCCGGGCGCAGCGCGACGCTTCAAACCTCTTTGTCATGCGTGCGCAGGCGGGAGTCCATGTGCGCCAGTGCCGCGAACCTGGCTTGAACGTCAGCGACTATGGATTCCCGCCTGCGCGGGAATGACGAACGCCCCTGTTGTTGCCGAACGTCGATCCAGTCCAAAATCCTCCCCCACATAGCGATGAGGGGGACCAGCCGCAGCATACGGAACCGCAGCGTTTGCCCAAACGCCCTTCCACCATCCGGTAGCGCCTGCCCGCATGGCGGTGAGGATCTGCCCACCCCCTTGCGCGCCCTACCGCAACCACTAGAAGCTGCTCCATGGATCGTATCGTCATTCGCGGCGGCAATCGCCTGTCGGGCCGCATCGTCATTTCCGGGGCCAAGAACGCCGCACTCACCCTGCTGCCGTGCGCGTTGCTGACCGAGGAGCCGCTGACGCTGCGCAACCTTCCGCGGCTGGCCGACGTCGACAGCTTCGGCCATCTGCTCAACCAGTTCGGGGTGTCGACCACGGTCGAGGGGTCGCACCCGTCGGAATTCGGGCGCGTGATGACGATGCGCGGGCAGCGGCTGACCTCCACGGTCGCGCCCTATGACATCGTGCGCAAGATGCGCGCGTCGATCCTCGTGCTCGGACCGCTGGTGGCGCGCGCGGGCGAGGCGACGGTGTCGCTGCCCGGTGGCTGCGCGATCGGCAACCGCCCGATCGACCTGCACCTGAAAGCGCTGGAAGCGCTGGGCGCGGAGATCGAGCTGGCGGCGGGCTATGTGAAGGCGACCGCGCCCGGCGGACGCCTACCCGGTGGCCGCTACCGCTTTCCGGTGGTGTCGGTCGGCGCGACCGAGAATGCGGTGATGGCCGCGGTGCTGGCGAAGGGGACCAGCGTCCTCGAAAACGCCGCGCGCGAGCCCGAGATCGTCGACCTGTGCCGCTGCCTCGTCGCGATGGGCGCGGTCATCGACGGCATCGGCAGCGACACGCTGACCATCGAGGGGCGCGACCGGCTGCACGGCGCGACCTATGCGGTGATGCCCGACCGGATCGAGGCGGGCAGCTACGCCTGCGCCGCCGCCATCACCGGCGGCGCGGTGGAACTCGCCAATGTCGTGCCGTCGGACATGCGGGCCACGATCGACGCGCTGGTCGAGGCGGGCGTCGCGGTGCGCGAGGAAGCGACCTCGCTGTTCGTGGAAGCCGGGGGCGACATCCGTCCGGTCAACCTGTCGACCGCGCCCTATCCGGGTTTCGCCACCGACATGCAGGCGCAGTTCATGGCGCTGCTGACCCGGGCGGACGGCGCCAGCGTGCTGACCGAGACGATCTTCGAGAATCGTTACATGCACGTGCCGGAACTGGCGCGGATGGGGGCGGACATCACCGTCACCGGCCGTTCGGCGGTGGTGCGCGGCGTCGCCGGTCTCGTCGGTGCGCCGGTGATGGCGACCGACCTGCGCGCGTCGATGAGTCTCATCATCGCCGGCCTCGCCGCCGAGGGCGAGACATCGGTCAGCCGCGTCTACCACCTCGACCGTGGCTATGAACGGCTGGAGGAAAAGCTGCAGGCGGTCGGCGCCGATATCGAGCGGCTGGGCGACGGCTGACCTTGAACTGCCGGAAATTGTCGGACTATATGGTCGCCAACGGACCGGACGTGGCGCGAACAGCCCTGACGGTCGCCATGGGAGGGTGACGATGCACAAGGCGGTTTGGGCCAGCACGATGGTCGCGGCGATGGCAGTGACCGCGGGGCAAGCGGGCGCGGCGACGGCGAAGCGGGCCAGCTTCGGGACGCTGGCCGACGGCACCGCGATCGAGGCGGTGACGCTGACCGGCAGCAACGGCGTCAGCGCGCGGATCATGACGCTGGGCGCCACGTTGCAGGCATTCGACGTGCCCGACCGCAACGGCAAGGTCGCCGACGTGACGCTGGGCTATGACGATGCCGCCAGCTACATCACCAAGCCCAATTACTGGGGCCAGACGATCGGCCGCTATGCCAACCGCATCGCGGGGGGCAGGTTCACGCTGGACGGCAAGGCCTATCAACTGACGCAGAACGACAAGGCCAATTCGCTCCACGGCGGCACCGTCGGCTTCGACAAGCGGGTGTGGCGGATCGTGTCGGTCAAGGACGGGGCGACGGCCTCGGTCACGCTCGCGCTCACCAGCCCGGCGGGCGATCAGGGCTATCCGGGCAAGCTCGACGTCACCGTAACCTATGCGCTCGACGACAAGGGCGCGCTGACGATCGATTTCGATGCGAAGAGCGATGCGCCGACGATCGTCAACCTGACCAACCACGCGCTGTTCGACATGGGCGGGGAGGGGAGCGCGATCGGCACGATGGCGCACCGGCTGACCATTCCGGCCAGCCGTTACACCCCGGTCAACGACGCGCTGATCCCGACCGGCGAGCAGCGTCCGGTTGCCGGCACGGTGTTCGATTTCACCCGCGGGCGGATCGTCGGACAGGACGTGCGCGACGGCCGCGATGCGCAGATCGTCACCGGTCGCGGCTATGACCATAATTTCGTGCTCGACGGCGGCATCACCCGCGAGCCCAAGCTCGCCGCCCGGCTGGAGGACCCCGCCTCGGGCCGCGTTCTCGAAGTGCTGACGACCGAGCCGGGCGTGCAGTTCTACTCGGGTAATTTCCTCGACGGCACGCTGGTCGGCAAGCGCGGCCATGTGTACCGGATGGGTGACGGCATCGCGCTCGAGCCGCAGAAATTCCCTGATACGCCCAACCAGCCGGCGTTCGGATCGGCACGGGTCGAACCGGGCAAGCCCTACCACCACCGCATGGTGTACCGGGTGTCGGTCGCGCGGTAACGTCCTGGCGGCGGTCCCCGCCTGCGCGGGGACACACCTATGCGCGATCCCCTGCGCGTCTCAATGCGCGTGGGTCAGCGCGCAGGTGTCACCGGTCTCGACCTGCACCGTAGCGTGGCCGATCCCGAAATCATGCTCCAGCCGATGCCCCAGATCGGCGAGGAACGCGTCGCCCGGGTGTCCGGCGGGCATCACCAGATGCGCGGTCAGCGCGGTTTCGGTCGTGCTCATCGGCCAGATATGCAGGTCGTGGACCCACACCACGCCGTCCTGCGCCGCCAGCATCGCTTCCACCGCCTGCGCATCGATGCCGCGCGGCACCGCCTGCAACGCCAGCAGCAGCGATTCGCTGAGCAGTCCCCAGGTGCCGACCACGATGATGGCCACCACGATCAGGCTGACCAGCGGATCGATCCATGTCGCGCCGGTCCACAGGATCACCAGCCCGGCGACGACAACGCCCGCCGACACCGCCGCGTCGGCCGCCATGTGCAGATAGGCGCCGCGGATGTTGACGTCGCCATGCCGCCCGCGCGCGAACAGCAATGCGGTCGCCAGGTTCACCCCGATCCCGGCCAGCGCGACCCACACGACCGGCCAGCCGTCGATCGGCCGCGGATCGCCCAGCCGCTGGATCGTTTCCAGCAGGATCGCCCCCACCGCCATCAACAGCACCAGCGCATTGGCGAGTGCGGCAAGGATCGTCGAGGCGCCGAGCCCGTAGGTGAAGCGCCGCGTCGCGGGTCGCTTGGCGAGTTCGACCCCGCCCCACGCGATCAGCAGCCCCAGCACGTCCGACAGATTATGCCCGGCATCGGCGAGCAGCGCGACCGAATCGAACCAGAAGCCAGCGCCACCCTCGACCACGACGAACGCGATGTTGAGCAGCGTGCCGATCGCGAACGCCCGCCCGAAATCCGCGGGCGCATGTGCATGCCCGTGGCCGTGGTGATGGTCATGTCCGTGGTGATGTCCGCCCATGGCATGCCTTTTGACAGGCGGGCGGCGGGCTGACCAGCGGGTTGACGTCGTGCAGACGGGGTCGAGCGGATCAAAGCCGCGCCGGGCACCTCCCGGAGGAAGAGCGGCGCTGCGCCAACGTAGCGACGGGACAGGTTCGGCAATGTCGCGAAAATGGTGCCCGGAGACGGATTCGAACCGCCGACACTGCGATTTTCAGTCGCATGCTCTACCAACTGAGCTATCCGGGCACGCCCGGGTGTCCGGGAGAGCGGGCCTGTTAGCCGTGGGGATCGTGGCTGTCCAGCCCGGTTTCGACATTTTCGTCTGACGATGCCGCGGGGCCGGGAATGCGATAGCCCTCACCCATCCAGTGCAGCATGTCGCGGTCGCGACAGCCGCGGCTGCAAAAAGGGCGGTGGGCCGGATCGGTCGGGGCCGAACAGAGCGGGCAGCGGTTACGGGAAGCGGGCCTGGACATGACCGGCGGATATGGCGAGGGCGGCTTCGGCCCGCAAGGTGAGCGGCGCGCCGAGCGTGCGTTCGACCGCGGCGATCCAGTCGGGGCGCGCGGTGATCGCCGCCAAGACCACGGGATGCGCCACAAGCGTGCGTTCGCCACTGCCGCCGGTCCGCTCCGCCTGTCGCAGCAGCGCGCGGGCATGGGCCGGAACATGGGCGAACAGTTCGGGCAGCGACAGACGCGTGCGACGGCGCACGATCTGGAGGAAGCCGAAGCCGTTGACCGCGGTGCGCTCGAACGGTTGCGGCAGGATCGCGTCGACCGCTTCGGCGGCGGCGAGGCGGGCGGCCTTGTCGTTCACCGTCGGCAGGTCGATGCCGATCGATCCGGCAAGGTCGAGCCGCGCGATCGCCCGTGCCGCGGCGCGGGCGCCGGCGAGGGCGAGGGCGGCGGGGGGGAGGTCGCCGTCGATGTCGATGAGCGTCATGGCAGGGGTAAGCGCGATCGACAGGGCGCCGCCGGGAAAGGCGACCTGTCCGGTCGCCGCTTCCTCGATCAGCAGCGGCCAGCCGGCCTCGCCCAGCAGGTCGCGCGCGAACGGGCCGACGATCCGCGCACCCGGCAGATCGGCGAGCGAGGGGCCGTTCCCCGGCACCGCTTCGGGCGCGGCGGGGCGGGCGCGGGCGCGCTTGGGC
>NZ_JASCXF010000055.1:0-25223 GCF_030062225.1 Sphingomonas sp. 2R-10 | reverse complement strand
GGCTGGCCGGGGGTCGGCGTCGCCTGTCCGAACGGATCGGGGAAGGCGAGATATTCGAGGCGGCCGCCATTGTTCAGGATGATGCGGTCGCGGCGGATCTCGGTCACCTGCGCGCCGGCGATCGCGTCGCCGACCTTGTACGGCCTCGCCGGTTCGTTGCCGATCGACACGAACGAGATCGAAAGTTCGGCGGGGCGGGCGAAGACGACGCCCTTGAGCACCGCCTGGATGCCGGTCGGGGCGGTGGCGTCGGCGGCGGTCGGGTTGCCGAAGGGAGCCCAGGCGACGGCGGGGCCGCTGTCGACGGTGACGGCGCGGGCGCGTGCTTCCGATGGCACGGTGATCGCGCCGGTATCGGCATGGCCGGCCAGTCGCCAGACCAGCCCGGCCAGCGCGACCGCGACCGAGACGATCGCGGCGGCGGCGAGCCAGTCGACCCAGCGTTCGCGGACGCGCAGGCGGCGGGCGACGATCATGCCGCGTCCTTGCGCAGGAAACCGTCGAGCCGGGCGAGCGGCGCGGTTTCGCCGGCCGGGGCGACGGTGATCGTCACCCGGTCGAGCACGGGGTCGCTGGTCGCGGTCCGGCTCACCGCCACGCTCCACGTCCGCCCCAGCATGTCCACCCGCTCCCCATTCGCCTCCGGCGTCCCCGCTTCCAGATCGGCCAGCCGGTTCTCGGCGACCCACATCGCGATCGCGCGCCGCTCGACGCCACGGGTCGAATCGATGTGCTGCTCGACCGCGCCGATCAGCCCTACCGTGGCGATCGCCAATACCGCCAGCGCCACCATCGCCTCGATCAAAGAAAAGCCGGCATCGTGATATTCCTCCCCGTCACGGGGAGGGGGACCATGCGCAGCATGGTGGAGGGGGGTGTCCGCGGACGCAACGGTCGTGTTCGGGGATAGCCCCCTCCACCACTGCTTCGCGGCGGTCCCCAGTATCGGGTCGGATCGTCCCCCGGACGATCCTCGACCATACGGGGTATGGTCGACCCGATACTCCGTGCCGGGAAGGATCATTTCAGCACCTTCGTCGCTCGCGCGGTGATGCCGTCATACTGCACGCGCCACGTCTGGTCGCCGCCCGTCACCGTCGCGCCCAGCGGCTGGCCGGTGCCGTCGACGCCGAGGATCACCGGCGGCGCGGTGTCCAGCGCCATGACCATCCCGCCGGGCAGGGTGTGGAACGCCAGCGCATCGTCGGTGATCGGCACCAGCCCGCGCGGACCGACGCGGGCGAAGCCATAGCCATGGGTGTCGGTGGTCAGCGCGATCAGCTGGTCGCCGAGCATCGCGTCGTCGGCCGCCGCCTGCAGCCGGACGGCGAGGCGCCGGGCCTCCGCCTCGACATTGGGCGCGCGGGTGGCGCTGCCGATGCCGAGGCTGACCGCACCCGCCGCCACGCCGATGATGGCGAGGACGATCAGCATCTCGATCAGGGTCATGCCGGACTGGGAATCATCCTTCGTCGCTCCCGCGCAGGCGGGAGCCCATAGACGCGAACGTCGCGGATCAATCGCGAGCGTCGGCGGCAATGGATTCCCGCCTTCGCGGGAATGACGATAGGCGGGGGTCTGACTCAGCGCGCCGACCCGTCGATATCGGCGTCGAGGTCCTCGCCGCCGGGCTTGCCGTCCTTGCCGAGCGACTTGATCGCGAAGCGCCCGCCGGTCGATTCGTAGACATAGGGATTGCCCCAAGGGTCCTGTGGCATCTGCGACAGGTATCCGTCGGGGGGATAGGCGCCGGGCACCGGCGGCTGCGACGGTTTTTCGACCAGCGCCTTCAGCCCCTGCGTCGTCGTCGGATAGTCGCCATTGTCGAGCCGGTACATTTTCAGCGCGGCGGAGATCGACTTGATGTCGGTGCCGGCGGTGGTCACCCGCGCCTGATCGGGGCGGTTGATGACGTTGGGCACGATCAGCGCCGCGACCAGCGCGATGATCGCCAGCACGACGATCATTTCGACCAGTGTCAGGCCGGCCTGGCTGTCGGGGACAGAAACCTTGCGGGCGGCGGGGTTCGCGGCCAAGGTGTCACGAAACTTTCGGAATAAGATGCGCATCCACGCCCCAATGCGTCCACACGATGAAGCCATTGTGACAATCGAACCTGCCCCCGCCGGTTCGTCCGCCGGCGTGTGGGCTGTCGCGGGCGGCGAAGCCATTGTAGTCGATGGTGCGGCCCCGGCAACAACCTTGCTGATTCCGTCCGAATCGGTCCTGCTGCTCGGCGTCGACCTGCCGCTGCCGACGCGGGCGAAGCGGCTCGCGGCGTTGCCCTTTGCGATCGAGGACCGGATCGCCGATCCGGTCGATGCGGTGCATCTGGCGCTGGGCGAGGCGGTGGGCGAGCGGCGCTATCTGGTCGCGGTGGTGCGGCACGCGGTGATGGCGGAGTGGATCGCGATTGCCGAGGCCGCCGGGATCGGGTCGGCGGCGTTCGTCCCTGACGCGCTGGCGCTGCCGGCTCCGGTCGAGGGCTGGACCGTCGAGGTGACCGGTGGTCGCGCGCTGGTGCGGGCCGCCGACGGCACCGGATTCGCGGTGCCGCTGGCGATGCTGGTCGCGGCATGGGACGCGGCGGGGCGGCCGAAGGCGCAGGCGTCGGGCGATCCGCTGCCGGAAGCGATGGCGGGCGACGGCGCGGCATTTCCCGCCGGCAGCATCGCGGACCGGGTCGCCGCCGCGCCGATCGACCTGCGGCAGGGCAGCTATGCCCGGCGCCGGACGGCCTGGCCCAGCACCACGCGCAAGGTCGCCATGATCCTCGGGGCTGCCGCGCTGGCGCATGGCGTGATCGCGGTGGCCGATACGCTGATGCTGCAACGGATCGCCGAGCGGCGGCACGACGCGCTGCAACAGCTGGTCGCGACGACGGCGCCGGCGGTGCCCACCGGCGGGGACGATTTTCTGATCCGCGTCGCCGACCTGCTGCCGCGTCCGACCGGGACCAACCGGTTCGTGCCGCTGCTGTCGCGCGTCGGTGGCGCGCTGAGCCCGATCGGCCCGGTGCTGGTGGTGCGGACGATGACGTTCGAGGGCAATGCACTGACGATCGAATGCGAATCGCCCGAAACCGGCATGGCCGACCGGGTACGCGCCGCGCTGTCCGCCGCCGGGGTCGCCGCGCAGGTGGTGGCCGCGCCGGGTGGAACCCTGCGCATCGTGGCGCGCGGGGCATGATCGTGCTGCTGAAACGGGGTGCCCGGATCGAGGGCGCGCTGGGCCGCTTCGACGCGTGGTGGCAGGGGCTGTCGACGCGCGAGCGGGTGCTGGTCGGCACGCTTGCCGCGCTGCTGGCCGGGGTCGTGCTGGTGTACGGCGTGGTCAAGCCGGTGCAGGCGGCACGGGCGCAGGCGCGCGCCGACATCCGCCAGGCCGAGACGCTGATGGCGCGGGTGCGTGCCGCCGGGCGGCTGGAAGCCGCGCCGCAGACCATCGCCGCCGGACCGCCGCAGTCGGTCGTCAGTTCGACCGCGGCGACCGCAGGGCTGCAACCGACCGTGGCGGAGGCGAACGGCAGGGTCACCGCGACGCTGACCGATGCGCCCTATCCGGCGGTGGTGACGTGGCTGGGTTCGGTCGCATCGACCAGCACGATCGGCGTGCGGCGGGTGACGATGCAGCGCGGTTCGGCTTCCGGCCGGGTCAATGCGACCGTGGAGTTCCAGCCGTGACCGATACGTTGCTCCATGCCGAACCGGTGCGCCTGCCATACGGTTATGCGCGCAAGGGCGGCGTGCTGATTCGCCTAGGCAAGGGCGGCATGGAGTGCGTCCACCGCGCCGACGCGACGCTGGATGCGATGCTGGAGGTGCAGCGGGTCGCGCCGGGGGTGCCGTTCGTCGCGCTGGACGATGCCGGGTTCGATGCGGCGTTGCAGGCGAGCTATGGCGGCAGCGCCTCGACCGCCGCCGATATCGAACTGGCCGAAACCGACCTGGCGGCATTGGCCGACAGCGCGGCGGCGGTCGACGACCTGCTCGACGCACGCGACGATTCGCCGGTCATCCGCCTCATCAACGCGCTGTTGCTGGAGGCGATCAAGGAAGGCGCGTCGGACGTCCATGTCGAGACGCAGGAAAAGCGCCTCGTCGTCCGCTTCCGCATCGACGGCGTGCTGCGCGACATCGTCGAACCGCCGCGCGCGCTCGCCCCGCTGCTGGTCAGCCGGATCAAGGTCATGGCGAAACTCGACATCGCCGAGCGCCGCACGCCGCAGGACGGGCGGGTGACGCTGCGCATCGGCGGGCACGACGTCGATGCGCGTGTCTCGACCATGCCGACCCAGCATGGCGAACGGGTGGTGCTGCGCCTGCTGGAGCGCGGCGGCATGATGCTCGACCTCGCCGGTCTCGGTATGTCGGAGCGCGACGAGGCGGTGTTCGGGCGGCTGCTGGAGCGGCCGCACGGGCTGTTGCTGGTCACCGGACCGACGGGGTCGGGCAAGACGACGACACTCTACACCGCGCTGACCCGCCTGAACGATCGCCGCCGCAACGTGATGACGGTCGAGGACCCGATCGAATATGAACTGGCCGGCATCGCCCAGACGCAGGTCAATCCGCGCACCGACATGACGTTCGCGCGCGGGCTGCGCGCGATCCTGCGGCAGGACCCCGACGTCATCATGGTCGGCGAAATCCGCGATCAGGAAACGGCGCAGACCGCGGTACGATCGTCGATGACCGGCCATTTCGTGCTGTCGACGCTGCATACCAACACCGCGATCGGATCGGTCACGCGGCTGATCGACATGGGGGTGGAGCGGTATCTGCTGGCGCCGATGCTGGTCGGGCTGGTCGCGCAGCGGCTGGTGCGGCGGTTGTGCGTGCATTGCCGCTGGCAGGATCGTGCGACCGAGGCGGACAGCGTGCTGCTGGGCGGGGCGATCAAGCCGGGCAAGAAACTGTGGCGCAAGGGCGGGTGTGAGGCGTGCCATCACGAGGGCTATCGCGGGCGCGCCGGGTTGTACGAGGTCGTGGCGGTCGACGACCGGTTGCAGGCGATGATCCACAACGGTGCGGCCGAGGCGGAGCTGGAGCGGGCGGCACGGGTGGACAATCCGGCATTGCTGGACGATGGCGTGGCGAAGGTGAAGGCCGGAGTGACCACCGTCGAGGAAGTCGCTCGGGTCGTGCGGGACGAGGGGTGAGTCTTAATACCCTAACACCCACCCGTTCGGTTCGAGTAGCGATCGAGCTTGTCGAGAGCGCGTATCGAGAACGGGGTTCCGCTGGGCAGGCGTTCTCGACGGACGCTTCTCGACAAGCTCGAAGCTGCTCGAACCAAACGGCAATTTTGACGGGGATACGTAGGTGACCGCCTACACCTATCGCGCCGCCTCCCGCACCGGTGCGACCGTCAAGGGCATCATCGAAGCCTCCAGCCCCGCCGCCGCCCGCGCCGCTTTACGCGAACGCGGTGAATTGCCGCTGTCGGTCGAGGAAGCCGCCGAACGCGGCCCGAAGCTCGGCAGCATCCAGCTGCCCCGGCTGTTTCGCCGCGGGGTGTCGGCCAAGGCGCTGGCGACGCTCACCCGGCAGATCGCGACCCTGGTCGGGTCGGATATCTCGATCGAGGAATCGCTGCGCATCGTCGCGCAGCAGGCGGACAATGCCGCGGTCAACGCGCTGCTGCTGGACGTGCGCGCCGCGATCCTCGACGGGCGCAGCTTCGCGCAGGGGCTGGCGCGGCATCCCGGGGCGTTTCCGGAATTCTATCGCGCGTCGGTGGCGGCGGGGGAACAGTCGGGGCGACTGCCCGACGTGCTTAACCACCTTGCCAATTTCGTCGAGACGCGGCAGGCCAACGGGCAGAAGATGCAGCTCGCGCTGCTGTATCCGGCGCTGCTCGCCACCGTCAGCTTCGGCATGATGGTGCTGCTGATGGTCTATGTCGTGCCCGACATCGTGCGCGTGTTCGTGTCGCGCGGGGCGGAACTGCCCTTCCTGACGCGGGCGCTGATCGCCGTGTCGGCGTTCATCCAGAAGTTCGGGCTGGTCGTCGCGGTGGCGGCGCTGGTCGCGTTCGTCGCCGGGGCGCGATGGTTGAAGGTGCCGCGCAACCGGCTGGCGGTCGACCGGCGACTGGCGACACGCCGTCCGTTCCGCCGGTTCAGCCGCCAGCACAATGCCGCCCGCTTCGCCGGGAGCCTGGCGACGCTGGTCGGCAGCGCGGTGCCGCTGGTCGAGGCGCTGCACGCCGCCGCCGCGGTCACCCCCAACCGCTTCGTGCGCGACAAGGCGCTGACCGTCGCGGCGCGGGTGCGCGAGGGGTTGTCGCTGCGCGCGGCGATGGCGGAGGCGGAGATATTTCCATCGATGCTGGTGGCGATCGTCGCGTCGGGCGAGACGTCGGGGCGGCTGGCCCCCGCGCTCGACCGTGCCTCGGGCGAGCTGGAGCGCGAACTCGACGCGCTGGTCGCGACGCTGGTCGCGCTGGTCGAACCGATGGTGCTGCTGCTGATGGGCGGGCTGGTGCTGATGATGGTGCTGGCGATCCTGTTGCCGATCATCAACCTGAACAATCTGGTGACGATTTGATCCCGTATCCTCGCGCAGGCGGGGATCCAGAGTTTGATACACTCATATCGAAACGGGCGTCATCCCAGCGAAGGCTGGGATCTCCCGGTGGTAGCGCGTAGCAGGAGTCGATGGAGACCCCAGCCTACGCTGGGGTGACGTTTCCATACGGATGGATCAAACACCCAGGGTCGCGAGTGCTGTCGTTCGTGGCTCCGGCCCCCCACCTCCGCCGGGGTACGGTTCGCGTCGGCGTGGGCGCGTGCTATCGCTGCCGTTCGTATCGTAACAAGGAAGTGCCATGACCGACCTCGCCCGCATCGTCGCCGAGGTGACGGAAGAGATCACCGCCAACGCCGCCGCGATCGAGGCGGCGGCGGAGGCGGGCCACGACTATCCGCCCGACTGGTTCGGCATGGCGGTGGCGACGCCCGATGGCGGGCTGTTCCATGGCGGCTATGCGCATATCCGCTTTCCGCTCCAGAGCATTTCCAAGGTCTTCGCCCTCGAACTGGCGCTGGAGGCGTGCGGCGACAAGGTGTTCAAGCGCGTCGGGCGCGAGCCGTCGGGCGATCCGTTCAACTCGATCGTCGACCTCGAACGCAACAAGGGGGTGCCGCGCAACCCGTTCATCAATGCAGGCGCACTGGTGGTGTGCGACATCCTGGTCGAGCACAAGGGCGACGACGCGTCGGCGCGGGCGGTGGTCGAGTTCGTGCGCGCGCAGGCGGGGCTTGGTGACGTCATCCTCAACGACGATGTGCTGGAAAGCGGGCGCAAGGGCGGCGATCTGAACCGCGCGATGATGAGCTTCGCGAAGCATCACGGCAACCTGCATGGCGACATCGACGAGGTGATGGAAGCCTATGTCCATCAATGCGCGATCGAGATCGACGCGAAGTCGCTGGCGAAGGCTGGGCTGTTCCTGACCCGCACCGCACGGACCGGTGATGTGGAAGGCGACAAGCGGGCGAAGCGGACGCGGCGGCTGTTGTCGCTGATGACGACCAGCGGGCAATATGACGGGTCGGGCGATTTCGCGTACCGCGTCGGGCTGCCCGCCAAGAGCGGGGTGGGGGGCGGCATCCTCGCCATCGTGCCGCAGGTCGCGTCGATCGCGGTGTGGTCGAACAATCTCGACAGGCAGGGCAATTCGATCCTCGGCGTCCGGGCACTGGAGCTGCTGGCGGACAAGGCGGACTGGTCGGTGTTCGGGTGAGCCTCATCGTTCTCCCCCTATCCAACCCGTTCATCCTGAGTAGCCACTGAGCTTGTCGAAGGGGCGTATCGAAGGATCGCACGTGGCTGGATGCTTCGATACCGTAACAGGTAAACCATGCCCCGCATGGTTTAGGATCGTCCGGGGGACGATCCGACCTGTTACGCTTCGACAAGCTCAGCCCCTACTCAGCACGAACGGTTTGGACTCTTTCTCGGCTACTTGCCCCCCCCCCTCCCGTTTGCTTCGAGCGCAGGTTCGAGCCTGTCGAGAACCGAAGTCGAGAAGGGGGTGCACCAAACGACCAAGTTCTCGACGGACGTTTCTCGACTTCGCTCGAAACTGCTCGAACCGAACGGGATGGAGAGGGCGGTCAGTTGCCTGACGCCGGCCCCAGCAGGTCCAGCACCGCGGCGGTCATCGCGATCGTGCCGGTCACGATCGAGGGTTCCGGCGCGACCTTGAACAACGGCGAGTGGTGCGAGGGGACCGGCGGGCCGCCGTTCCTCGCTGCGACGATGTCGGCCAGCGGGGTCCCGCCGACCGCGAAATAATAGCCCTTCACCTTCGAATCCGGCTGGACGAGATAAGCAAAGTCCTCCGCGCCCATGCCGGTCTGTTCGAACGGCACGACGTTCTTCGGCCCCAGCGTCGTCGCCATCACCGTGTTGAGGCGGCGGGCGAGCGGGGCGTCGTTGATCGTGGTCGGCGTGCCCTCGATCACCTTTGCGGTCGGCATCCGGTCGGCGGGCATCCCGTTCAGCGTGCCGATGCCGGTGGTGACGCGCTGGATGCCGGACAGCAGCTGCTTGCGCGTCGCTTCGTCGTTGGCGCGCACCGTCACCTGCAATTTCGCCATGTCGCTGATGATGTTGTGCTTGAGACCGGCATGGAACGATCCGACGGTGATGACGCCGGGGTCGAGCGGCTGGCGTTCGCGGCTGACGAGGCCCTGCAGCGCGATCACCAGCTGCGACGCCATGTAGACCGGGTCCTTGCCGGCATGCGGACTGGCGCCATGCGCGCCGATGCCGGGGACGTCGATATCGATCGAGTCCGACGACGAATACTGAATGCCCTCCGATGCCGACACCATGCCGGCGGGGAGCCCCGCGGCGACGTGGAAGGCAAGGGCATATTCGGGCTTGGGGAAGCGGCTGTAGAGACCGTCCGCCAGCATCGCCTTCGCCCCGCCGACGCGTTCCTCGGCCGGCTGGACGATGAAGACGATCGTGCCTTTCCACCGGTCCTTCAGCGCCGCGAGCCGGCGGGCGGTGCCGACCATCGCGGTGATGTGCGTGTCGTGGCCGCAGGCGTGCATCACCGGGGCCTCGACGCCGTCGACGCCGACCTGGCGTATCTTGCTGGCATTGGGCAGGCCCGATTTCTCCTCGACCGGCAGGCCGTCCATGTCGGCACGGACCAGCACGGTCGGGCCGGCGCCGTTCCTGAGCACGCCGACGACCCCGGTGCCGCCGACGCCGGTCGTGACCTGCATGCCCGATACCTTGCGCAGTTCGGTCGCCATGCGTTCACCGGTCTTCACCTCCTTGAACGACAGCTCGGGGTTGCGGTGGAACCAGTCCCACATGCTGCCCAGCGACGCGCTGTAATCGGCGCGGACGGCGGGGGCCCAGTCGGGCTCGGCCATGGCGGGCGTGGCGGCGAGCAGGCAGGCGGCGGTGGCGAGCAGTTTGCGCATGATACGGGTCCCCTTGTGCGGCGCAGGCTATCGGGTTCGGTGCTCGTGTCGAGGGGGATTTGGTTCACGCGAAGGCGCGAAGGTCGCGAAGCGTAAGAAGAAGGGAGTGGTTCGCGCGGAGGCGCGGAGACGCGGAGGAGGTCCGTACGGGGAACGTCACTCTTCTCTCAGTCATCCGGATATCGTCATGCCAGCGAAGGCTGGCATCTCCCGCGGCGAGGCGAGCGCTCTACAACCGGGAGACCCCAGCCTTCGCTGGGGTGACGTTTGTGGCAGATGCGGGTGCTGGCCGGTTACGCAACCCCTCCGCGTCTCCGCGTCTCTGCGCGAACCACTCCCTTCTTCGCGCTTGCGCGCGAATCCGACAGCGCCGAATGTTGCCCTCCCGTTCCGCGCCACCCATATTCCGGCGCATGGCGATCATGATCCGCACCGACCTGTCCGAACCGGAAACCGGGCAGACCTTCATTCCCCACCGCCCGGCGCGCCCAGAGAAGGTGGATGCGGGCAAGCGATTCGTCATCAGGTCCGACTACCAGCCCGCCGGCGACCAGCCGACCGCGATTGCCGAACTGGTCGCAGCGGCGCGGGCCGGGGAGAAGGATCAGGTGCTGCTGGGCGTCACGGGCTCCGGCAAGACCTTCACCATGGCCAAGACGATCGAGGAGTTGCAGCGCCCCGCGCTGATCCTCGCGCCCAACAAGATCCTTGCGGCGCAGCTGTACGGCGAGATGAAGTCGTTCTTCCCGGACAATGCCGTCGAATATTTCGTCAGCTATTACGACTATTACCAGCCAGAAGCCTATGTCGCGCGGTCGGACACGTATATCGAAAAGGAAAGCTCGACCAACGAGGCGATCGACCGGATGCGCCATTCGGCCACCCGCTCGCTGCTGGAGCGCGACGACGTCATCATCGTCGCGTCGGTGTCGTGCCTGTACGGCATCGGATCGGTCGAAACCTATTCGGCGATGATCTTCGACCTGAAAAAGGGTGACGTGGTCGACCAGCGCGAGATCGTGCGCAAGCTGGTCGCGCTGCAATACAAGCGCAACGACGCCGCGTTCCAGCGCGGCAATTTCCGCGTGCGTGGCGACAGCCTCGAACTGTTTCCGTCGCATTATGACGACAGCGCGTGGCGCATCACCTTCTTCGGCGACGATATCGAGGAGATCACCGAGTTCGACCCGCTGACCGGCAAGAAGGTCGCCAGCCTCAATTCGATCCGCGTCTATGCCAATTCGCACTATGTGACGCCGGGGCCGACGCTGAAACAGGCAGGCGAGGCGATCCGCCACGAACTCACCGAGCGGTTGAAGGAACTGGTGATGGAGGGCAAGCTGCTGGAGGCACAGCGGCTGGAACAGCGCACCAATTTCGACCTCGAGATGATCGCGGCGACCGGAAGCTGCGCGGGGATCGAGAATTACAGCCGCTTCCTGACCGGCCGCCTGCCCGGCGAACCGCCGCCCACGCTGTTCGAATATCTGCCCGAAAATGCGCTGCTGTTCGTCGACGAAAGCCACCAGACGATCGGGCAGATCAACGGCATGTCGCGCGGCGATCACCGGCGCAAGATCACGCTGGCCGAATATGGCTTCCGCCTGCCCTCCGCGATCGACAACCGCCCCTTGCGCTTCAACGAATGGGACGCGATGCGGCCGCAGACGGTGTGCGTGTCGGCGACGCCGGGGTCGTGGGAGATGGAACAGACCGGCGGCGTGTTCAGCGAACAGGTCATCCGCCCGACGGGCCTCATCGATCCGCCGATCACGATCCGCCCGGTCGAGGAACAGGTCGACGACCTGATCCACGAGGCGAAGGAGACGGCGAAGAACGGTTATCGCACGCTGGTCACCACCCTGACCAAGCGCATGGCCGAGGATCTGACCGAGTTCATGCACGAGGCGGGTCTGAAGGTCCGCTACATGCACAGCGATGTCGAGACGCTGGAGCGCATCGAGCTGATCCGCGACCTGCGCATGGGCGTGTACGACGTGCTGGTCGGCATCAACCTGTTGCGCGAGGGGCTGGACATTCCCGAATGCGGGCTGGTCGCGATCCTCGATGCCGACAAGGAAGGGTTCCTGCGCAGCGAAACCTCGCTCATCCAGACGATCGGCCGCGCCGCGCGCAACGTCGACGGGCGGGTGATCCTGTATGCCGACCGGATGACCGGCAGCATGGAACGCGCCATCGCCGAAACCGACCGCCGCCGCGAGAAGCAGCGCGAATACAATGCGCTGCACGGCATCACCCCGACGACGATCAAGCGCCAGATCGGCGACATCATCGCCGACGTCGCATCGCGCGATCAGGTGACGGTCGAGATCGACGAGGACGGTCCGCGCCACATGGTCGGCCACAATCTGCGCTCATACATCGAAAGCCTCGAAAAGCAGATGCGCGAGGCGGCGGCGAATCTGGAGTTCGAGACCGCGGGGCGGCTGCGCGACGAGATCCGGTCGTTGGAGAATGAGGAACTGGGCTTGCCGGCGAGCGAACATAAGGCGCCGGTCATGGGCCGATCGAACGAAGGCAAGCCCGGCACGCGCAAGACGCGCTATGGCAAGCAGAAGGCGATGCGGATGGCCGGGGGCGGGGCGCGGGGGCGGTAACCTCCGGCCCCGTCATTCCCACGCAGGCGGGAATCCATAGCCTCCGTCGTCGCGGCTGGAATCGCAACGTCAGCGCATAGGGACTCCCGCATGCGCGGGAGTGACGAATAGTCTGTCGTCATTCCGGCGCAGGCCGGGATCCATTGTGTCGGGTGCTCGCGCCGCTATCGCGATGTCGCCCCATCCATGGATTCCGGCCTGCGCCGGAATGACGGACGCGGGTTGGTACCGTCGCATCCCATCCCCGGTTGAGGCTGCCGGCCGCATCGCCCATAAGGTGGCCATGCGTATCCTGTTTCCCCTCGCCACCGTCGTCCTGCTTGCCGGATGCGTGCCGCCCGGTGCGCCGCCTGCGACCGAAGAGGTGCCGGCACCCGTGCAGCGGCCGGTGCCTGTCCGTCCCGCGCCCGTGCCGCCGGTCAGCGGCGACTGGCGCGACCTGCCGCGCACGCCCGGCGACTGGCAGTATCGCGGCCTCGGCACCGGATCGGTGGCGACCTATGGCACGCGCGGCGCGGCACCGGTCGCGACGCTGACGTGCAACCGTGCCGGCGGCCAGGTGACGATGACCTTCGCCACGCCGCGCCCCGCCCCCGGCACGCTGACGATCCGCACCACCAGCACGCAGCGCAGCCTGCCCGTTCAGCCGATGGCGGGCGGGGTCGGTGTCGCGCTTGCCGCAAGCGACCGGCTGCTCGATGCGATCGGATTCAGCCGCGGGCGCTTCGTGGTCGAGGGCGCGCCGGTCGGGCGGCTGGTGCTGCCGGCCTGGGCCGAGGTGCTGCGCGTGACCGAGGATTGCCGCGGCTGATGCGGCGGGCGCTGCTCGCCTTGTCGGTGCTGGCCGGTTGTTCGGGCGAACCGCCGCCGCCCGCGCCGCAGCCGAGTGTGCAGCCGACGCCGGCCCCGTTGCCGAGCGCGACACGCTCACCGCGCCCGCTCAGGCCCGGACAATTGCCGACGCCCGAGCTCGACGGCGCGGTGCCGCTGGCCGGCAACTGGTCGGCGACGCCGGGGGCGGCGACCTATCGCTTCGAGGGCGGCACCGTGTTCGCGATCCGCTGCGACCGGGCGGCGCGACGGATCGTGCTGTCACGCGGCGTGGGGGAGGGCGATACGATCAGCCTGTTCACCGACAATGCGGCGGCGACCTTCCCCGCGCAGGTCGTCGATGGCGCGCTGGAGACACCGGTCACCACCGGCCAGACGTTCCTCGATGCCCTGGCCGACGCCGAGGTATTCGCAGTCGCGTCGGGCAAGAGCCCGGTGCTGCGGGTGCCCGGCGACAAGGCGATTGGTGCGGTGGTGCGGGGATGTCGCCCGGCGGGGCGATGAGCGCCGCACGGGCTGTCGAGTATGGCGGAAATCCCGCGCATTACAAGTCTTGCAGGTGCGCGCCCGATGCCCCAAATTCCGGGTGCGCATCGTTCGGTGCGTAACGGCTTTAACTAGCGAAAGGAGGTGATCCGATGTCTCATGGTTCAGCAGTGGGTTCGGTTCAGTTCGTTCGGGAGACGCGCCGCTAAACGCCGATAGGGTCGCGTGCGGGGGGTATCCTCCCCCAGTCAACGCCGTGATCCTGGCACATGCGGTTCGCATGGTCTCCCGGGCTGGAGCTTCCGGCCGCTGACCATGCTTGAGGTCGCCGGGCGTCGAGAGACCCCGGCGGCCTCTTTCATATCCGGGGATGTCGATCCCCGGTCTACCCGGCCAGCAGCGTGGCCCAGGCTGGGGCCTCCGGCGGCTCCTGCGACGTGCTATACCGGGGAGATCCCGGCCTGCGCCGGGATGACGCTGGCGATACCGGGGCAGAGAGGCAGCGTTACCTCGCCAGCGTACGATGTCCCGCCGCCAGCGTGATCGCGACCAGCGACCCGCCGACGATATTCCCCGCCGTCGCCAGCAACAGATTGCCGAGCAGCGGCCCCATCGGCACCGCAGCGGGATCGAGGCCCCACGCGATCGGCAGCAGCGTCATGTTCGCCACCGAATGTTCGAACCCGGCGGCGACGAACAGCGTCACCGGACCGATCACGCTCGCGATCTTGCCCGCGACGGTGGTGGCCCCGGTCGCCATCCACACCGCCAGACACACCAGCATGTTGGCGAGCACGCCCGAAGCGAGCAGTTCGACCCAGTCCTTGGCAAGCTTGGTATCGGCGGTCTTGAGCGCCGCCGCCGCGACCGCGCCGTCGATCGCTTGCGGAGCGCCCGATGCGACGAACAGCGCGGCGACCCCGAGGCTGCCGATCAGGTTCGCGACCCACACCACGCTCCAGTCGCGAAGCGTCTCGCCGATGCCCAGCCGATCCTGCGCCGCGGGCAGCACCAGCATGGTGTTGCCGGTGAAGAGCTGCGTACCCGTCACCATCACCAGCATCAGCCCGACCGAGAAGGCGACGCCCGACAGCAACTGCGTCGCGCCGCCGGGCGCCATTCCCGCCTGCGCCACCAGATAGCCGATCGCGCCGAACCCGATCTGCGCGCCGGCGGCGATCCCCAGCAGCAGCATCGCGCCGACCGGCGGCCGGGCCTTGGCCAGCATGGCGTCGTCGACGTTGTCGGCCAGCGTGTCGGCGGTCGCGTCGTCCTGTGCCATGGCAGATTCCCTTTCGGTGTGAAGGGAAGGGAACGATCCGGCGGGGCGGCGGCTCCCTATCGCAGGATCGGCGCCATATCGATCACGCGGACGTCCTGCATCTGGTGGAGATAGGCGTCGAGATACGGCTTGTGCGACGCCCCGACGACGACCAGCGCGCGTATCCCCGGACGCCCGCCCAGCATGTCGCGGATGTTGGCCGCCATGCGCAGGTTCCGCGTTTCCCAATAGGCGACATATTGCCGCCCGAACCGCCGGGGCGAGGGCTCCTCCAGCGCGGCGCCGAAGTCGCTGTCATACACCGTCCGGCCGAGCCCCGCGCTGTTCATCGAGCGATAGAGCGTCAGGATGCCGTCACCGGTCGCCAGATCACGGCTCGCAGTTTCGTCCTGCCGCTTGCGCCGGGTGAGCGCGGCATTGTCCCACGCCTTCTGGATCGCGGCGCCATAGGCGGCTTCGTCGGCCTTTGGTGTCATCCGGTCGGCGCTGTGGTCGTCCATCGCGTAGACCCGCTCCAGCCCGAGCCGGGCGGCAAGCCGTGCGGCGATCATCAGGCTTTCGTCGCGCCGGGTTTCGAGCCTGCCCAGATGCTGGACCAGCGCCTCGTCGAGCCCGTCACCGACCTTGCGCTCGGCTGGCGGCAGGCGCAGCCACTGGACCAGTGCCGAAGCCTCCTCGCCTGCCGCGAGGAACAGGGCGGCGAGGCGCCGCCGCCGCGAAGGGGCGGGGGCAGGGGCCGGGTCGGTCAGCATCGTCTCGAACGCCGCCGTCGCGGCGGGCACGTCCAGCCCCGTCGCAGCGCGGGCGGCTGCGGTGTCGGGGCAATAGGACGACACGGTATCGGCGTAACGATAATGATAGCGACGCAGTTCGTCGCATTGCGCCCCCGACAGCGCCTCGATCGCGATCGCCTGCGGCCGCCATGCGGCGAGCCGGTCGAGCAGCGGGCGGAGCGCTTCGGGACGAAAGCGCTCCGGCAGTTGCGACAGGTGGGTCGACCCGAGGACCGCGACTTCGTTCGCCGGGCCGGATCGGGGTCCCTTGTGCGCCGATGGGTCGAAGTCGGGGCGGTAGGTCTGGGCCGTCGCCGGCGTGGCGAGCGTCAATAGCGCGAACAGGATGCGATACATGGGTCCCCCTTGGTCTACGTCGCAGGATAGGGGGCGGCAGGTGGAGAGGAAAGGTCGTTGCCCCGGCCCTGCGCTGGGAGCCGGCTCCTTGTCCTGCGACGGACGGGAAGAAGGGGACTCCGGTCACGCCCGGGGTGACGCCGGGGGTGAGCTGTCGGGCAGGGCCGGCGCCGGCACCCCAAAACGAAACCGCCGCCCGGTTGCCCGGACGGCGGCTTGTCAGTGCAGCGAGGGTCCGAACGATCAGTCGTTCAGATACTCGCCCGCATCGGCGTCGGTGCCGGTGCCCGAGGGCACGACATCGGCCAGCGGATCATTGGCACCCTGTCCGTCGCGGGGCGAACGGGCCAGTTCGGCGGCGTGCTCTTCCTCGGCCGAATTCGGCGCGATGAAGCCGGCCAGCGCCTTCTGCTGCGCACGCAGCGCCGCGTCGCGCGACGAGGCCGCCACGCGCAGGCGGTTCATGCCGGCACCGGTGCCCGCCGGGATCAGGCGGCCGACGATGACGTTTTCCTTCAGACCGTTCAGGCTGTCGATCTTGCCCTGCACCGAAGCCTCGGTGAGGACGCGGGTCGTTTCCTGGAACGAGGCGGCCGAGATGAACGACCGCGTCTGGAGCGACGCCTTGGTGATGCCGAGCAACACCGGCTTGCCCTGCGCGGGAGCCAGCCCCGCGTCGAGCTTCGCATTGGCTTCGTCCATCTCGTCGCGGTCGAGCTGTTCGCCCGCCAGCAGGGTGGTGTCGCCACCGTCGGTGATCTCGACCTTCTGCAGCATCTGACGAACGATCGTCTCGATGTGCTTGTCGTTGATCTTCACGCCCTGCAGTCGATAGACGCCCTGGATTTCGCTGACCAGATATTCGGCCAGCGGCTCGATGCCGAGCGTTTCCAGAATGTCGTGCGGGTTCGGCGAGCCGCCGATCAGGTTGTCGCCACGCTTGACGTAGTCGCCTTCCTGAACGTCGATCACCTTCGACTTCGGGATCAGATACTCGACGACGTCGCCGCCATCCTCGGGCTGGATGCCGATCTTGCGCTTCGCCTTGTAATCCTTGCCGAAGATCACGCGGCCCGAGACCTTGGCGATGATCGCCGCCTCCTTCGGGATGCGTGCCTCGAACAGCTCGGCGACGCGCGGCAGACCGCCGGTGATGTCGCGGGTCTTGGCCGATTCACGGGCGACACGGGCAAGAACGTCGCCCGCCTGCACGCTCGCACCGTCCTCGACCGACAGCACCGCGCCCGGCGCCAGCATGTAGCGCGCGGCCTCGCCCGAATTCGCATCGAGCAGGGTCATGCGCGGACGCAGATCCTCCTTCGACTTGGTCGTCGCGCGATATTCGATGATCTCGCGCTGGGCGATACCGGTCGCTTCGTCGACGCGCTCGGTGACGGTCTTGTTCTCGATCAGGTCGATGAACTTCACCGTACCCGCCGTTTCGGTGATGACCGGCGCGGTGAACGGATCCCATTCGGCCATGCGGTCGCCCTGCGAGACGATGTGGCCATCGTCGAACAGCACGTACGCGCCGTACGGGATACGGTGTACCGACAGGTCGCGGCCGTCCATGTCGACGATCGCGATCTCGCCCGAACGGCTGAGCACCACCCGGCGCCCGCGCTGATCCTCGATCAGGCGCAGGTCGCGGAACTCGACCGTGCCGTCGACCGGCGCCTCGAGGTTCGACTGCTCGTTCAGCTGCGCCGCACCACCGATGTGGAAGGTACGCATGGTCAGCTGCGTGCCCGGTTCACCGATCGACTGCGCCGCGATGACGCCGACCGCTTCGCCGATGTTCACCGGCGTACCACGGGCGAGGTCACGGCCGTAGCAGGTGCCGCAGACGCCGACCTTGGCTTCGCAGACCAGCGGGCTGCGGATCTTCATCGCCTGCAGGCCGAGCGCCTCGATCTTCGTGATCATCGCCTCGTCGAGCAACGTGCCGGTCGGGAACACGACCTCGCCGTTCTTGGGGTCGACCACGTCCTCTGCCGTGGTCCGGCCGAGGATGCGCTCGCCGAGCGACGCGATGGTCGCGCCGCCTTCGATGATCGAGCGCATTTCCAGCGCGCGCTGGGTGCCGCAATCGTCCATGATGACGACGCAGTCCTGCGACACGTCGACCAGACGGCGGGTCAGATAGCCCGAGTTCGCCGTCTTGAGCGCCGTATCCGCAAGGCCCTTGCGGGCGCCGTGGGTCGAGTTGAAGTACTCAAGGACGGTCAGGCCTTCCTTGAAGTTCGAGATGATCGGCGTCTCGATGATCTCGCCCGACGGCTTGGCCATCAGGCCGCGCATGCCGGCCAGCTGCTTGATCTGCGCCTGCGAACCGCGGGCACCCGAGTGGGCCATCATGTAGATCGAGTTGATCGGCTTCTCGCGGCCCTTGTCGGGACCGTCCTCGTAGCGGCGGACCGCCTTGATCTCGTCCATCATGCTGGTCGCGACCTGATCGCCGCAACGGCTCCAGGCGTCGATCACCTTGTTGTACTTCTCCTGCTGCGTGATCAGGCCGTCCTGATACTGCTGCTCGAAGTCCTTCACCTGGTCGCGCGTCTCGTCGACCAGCTTGTCCTTGTCCGGCGCGATCAGCATGTCGTCCTTGCCGAACGAGATGCCGGCCTTGAACGCGTGGCGGAAGCCCAGCGCCATGATCGCATCGGCGAACAGCACGGTCTCCTTCTGACCGGTGTGGCGATACACCTCGTCGATGACGTCGCCGACATCCTTCTTGGTCAGCAGGCGGTTGACCGTCTCGAACGGCACTTTGTGCGACTTGGGCAGCGTCTCGCCCAGCAGCATGCGACCCGGCGTGGTCTCATAGCGCTTGAGATACTGCTTGCCGTCCTCGTCGGTCTGCGGAACGCGGCTGACGATCCGGGTGTGCAGCGTGACGGCACCGGCGTGCAGCGCCTGATGCACCTCCGCCATGTCGCCCAGCAGCATGCCTTCGCCCGGCTCGTTCGTCTTCTCCATCGACAGATAGTAGAGGCCCAGCACCATGTCCTGCGACGGCACGATGATCGGCTTGCCGTTCGCGGGCGACAGGATGTTGTTGGTCGACATCATCAGGACGCGCGCTTCGAGCTGTGCTTCAAGCGACAGCGGAACGTGGACGGCCATCTGGTCGCCGTCGAAATCCGCGTTGAACGCCGAGCAGACCAGCGGGTGCAGCTGGATCGCCTTGCCCTCGATCAGCACCGGCTCGAACGCCTGGATGCCCAGACGGTGGAGCGTCGGTGCGCGGTTCAGCATGACCGGGTGCTCGCGAATGACTTCGTCGAGAATGTCCCAGACTTCCTTGCGCTCCTTCTCGACCCACTTCTTCGCCTGCTTGAGCGTCATGCTCAGGCCCTTGGCGTCGAGGCGGGCGTAGATGAACGGCTTGAACAACTCGAGCGCCATCTTCTTGGGCAGGCCGCACTGGTGCAGCTTGAGTTCCGGGCCGGTCACGATGACCGAACGACCCGAATAATCGACGCGCTTGCCGAGCAGGTTCTGACGGAAGCGGCCCTGCTTGCCCTTGAGCATGTCGGACAGCGACTTGAGCGGACGCTTGTTGGCGCCGGTGATCGTGCGGCCGCGACGGCCGTTGTCGAACAGCGCGTCGACCGCTTCCTGCAACATGCGCTTTTCGTTGCGGACGATGATGTCCGGCGCACGCAGCTCCATCAGCCGCTTCAGGCGGTTGTTGCGGTTGATGACGCGGCGATACAGGTCGTTCAGATCCGACGTCGCGAAGCGACCGCCGTCCAGCGGCACCAGCGGGCGCAGTTCGGGCGGGATGACCGGAACGACGTCGAGGATCATCCATTCGGGACGGTTGCCCGATTCGAGGAAGCTCTCGACGACCTTCAGCCGCTTGATGATCTTCTTGGGCTTCAGTTCCGACTTGGTGACGGCCAGCTCTTCGAGCAGGTCGCGCTTCTCGCCCTCGAGGTCGAGGTCGATCAGCATCTGCTTGACCGCTTCGGCGCCGATCCCGGCCGAGAACGCGTCCTCGCCATACTGGTCCTGCGCGTCGAGCAGCTCGTCCTCGGTGAGGAGCTGATACTTCTCCAGCGCGGTCAGGCCCGGCTCGATCACGATGTAGCTCTCGAAATACAGCACGCGCTCGAGCTGCTTGAGCTGCATGTCGAGCAGCAGGCCGATGCGTGACGGCAGCGACTTCAGGAACCAGATGTGCGCGACGGGCGCGGCCAGTTCGATATGGCCCATCCGCTCACGGCGGACCTTCGACACCGTGACTTCGACACCGCACTTCTCGCAGACGATGCCCTTGTACTTCATGCGCTTGTACTTGCCGCACAGGCACTCGTAATCCTTGATCGGACCGAAGATGCGCGCGCAGAACAGGCCGTCACGTTCCGGCTTGAACGTACGATAGTTGATCGTCTCGGGCTTCTTGATCTCGCCGAACGACCACGAGCGGATGCGCTCCGGCGATGCGATACCGATCTGGATCTGGTCGAAGGTCTCCGGCTTGGCCACCGGGTTCGCGAAATTGGTCAGTTCGTTCATTTTGCTTTCCTCACAGGGAGGGAAAAACCATCCGTTCGTCCTGAGTAGGGACTGAGCTAGTCGAAGGCCCGTATCGAAGGACTGCCACGGGGGCGGTCCTTCGATACGCCGCTTCGACAAGCTCAGCGGCTACTCAGGACGGACGGTATTCATTCGATCCGGCTTACTCCGCCGCCTCGGCCAGTCCGTCGTTCTCTTCGATGCTGCTCAACTCGATGTTGAGGCCGAGCGAACGCATTTCCTTGACCAGCACGTTGAAGCTCTCGGGGATGCCGGCCTCGAAGGTGTCGTCGCCCTTGACGATCGCCTCATAGACCTTGGTGCGGCCGACCACGTCGTCGGACTTCACCGTCAGCATTTCCTGGAGCGTGTAGGCGGCGCCATAGGCCTGGAGCGCCCACACTTCCATTTCTCCGAAGCGCTGGCCGCCGAACTGCGCCTTGCCGCCTAGCGGCTGCTGGGTGACAAGCGAGTACGGCCCGATCGAACGCGCGTGGATCTTGTCGTCGACCAGGTGGTGCAGCTTCAGCATGTAGATGATGCCGACGGTGACCATCCGGTCGAACTGATCGCCGGTCCGGCCGTCGAACAGCACCGACTGACCCGAGCTGTGCAGCCCGGCCAGTTCCAGCATGTCGGACACGTCGCTCTCGCGCGCGCCGTCGAACACCGGGGTGCCCATCGGCACGCCCGTGCTGATGTTCTGGACCAGTTCGTGCAGCTGCTCGTTCGAACGGCTGTCGATGTCCTCGGCATAGTGATCGCCGTAGATCGCCTTCAACCGGTCCTTGACCGCCGAGGGCATTTCGCCGCCGACCGCGTCCGGATTGGCTTCGCGCCAGTCGCGCAGCGACCGGGCGACTTCCATGCCGAGGTTGCGAGCGGCCCAGCCGAGGTGCGTCTCGAAGATCTGCCCGACGTTCATGCGCGACGGCACGCCCAGCGGGTTCAGCACCAGGTCGACCGGCGTACCGTCCTCGAGGAACGGCATGTCTTCCTGCGGCAGGATGCGCGAGATGACGCCCTTGTTGCCGTGACGGCCGGCCATCTTGTCGCCTGGCTGCAGCTTGCGCTTCACCGCGACGAAGACCTTGACCATCTTGAGCACGCCCGGCGGCAGCTCGTCGCCCCGCTCCAGCTTCTCGCGACGGTCGTGGAACTTGTCGGTGATCCGCTTCACCGCCTCGTCATACTGCGCCTTGATCGCTTCGAGGTTCGACTGCGCGGTATCGTCGGCGACGGCGAAGCGCCACCACTCGTGCTTCTCCACGCTGTCGAGCAGGTCGCGGTCGATGACCACGCCCTTCTTGACGCCCTTGGGCGCGGCCGTCGCGGTCTGCCCTTCGAGCATTTCGCGCAGGCGCGACCAGGTCGCACGGTTGAGGATGCCGCGCTCGTCGTCCGAGTCCTTCTTCAGGCGCTCGATCTCCTCGCGCTCGATCGCCATCGCGCGCTCGTCCTTGTCGATGCCGTGGCGGTTGAAGACGCGGACGTCGACGACCGTACCCGACACGCCCGGCGGCAGGCGCAGCGAGGTGTCGCGCACGTCGCTGGCCTTCTCACCGAAGATCGCGCGCAGGAGCTTTTCCTCCGGCGTCATCGGCGATTCGCCCTTCGGCGTGATCTTGCCCGCCAGGATGTCGCCCGGCTCGACCTCGGCACCGATATAGACGATGCCCGCCTCGTCGAGGTTGCGCAGCGCCTCTTCACCCACGTTCGGGATGTCGCGGGTGATGTCCTCCGGCCCGAGCTTGGTGTCGCGGGCCATCACCTCGAACTCGTCGATATGGATCGACGTGAACACGTCGTCCTTCACGATCCGCTCGCTGATGAGGATCGAATCCTCGTAGTTGTAGCCGTTCCACGGCATGAACGCGACGAGCGCGTTGCGGCCCAGCGCCAGCTCGCCGAACTCGGTCGACGGACCGTCGGCGATGACCTCGCCCGCACGGATCACGTCGCCCACCTTCACCAGCGGACGCTGGTTGATGCAGGTCGACTGGTTCGAACGCTGGAACTTCATCAGCGTGTAGATGTCGACGCCGCTTTCCGCCGCATCGACCTCACCGGTGGCGCGGATCACGATGCGCGCGGCATCGACCTGATCCACCACGCCCGCACGCTTGGCCGAGATCGCGGCGCCCGAATCGCGCGCCACGGTCTCTTCCATGCCGGTGCCGACGAACGGCGCTTCCGCCTTCACCAGCGGCACGGCCTGACGCTGCATGTTCGAACCCATCAGCGCGCGGTTGGCGTCGTCGTTTTCCAGGAACGGAATGAGCGACGCGGCGACCGACACCAGCTGCTTCGGGCTGACGTCCATCAGCGTGACGTTTTCGGGCAGCGCCATCAGGAATTCGCCGGCCTGACGGGCCGACACCAGTTCCTCGGCGAAGCTGCCGTCCTCGTTCAGCGCCGCCGACGCCTGCGCGACGGTGTGCTTCTGCTCTTCCATCGCGGAGAGGTACACGACCTCGTCCGACACCTTGCCGTCGATGATGCGACGATAGGGGGTTTCGATGAAGCCGTACTTGTTGACGCGGCTGAAGGTCGCGAGGCTGTTGATGAGGCCGATGTTCGGGCCTTCCGGCGTCTCGATCGGGCAGATACGGCCATAATGCGTCGGGTGGACGTCGCGGACTTCGAAGCCCGCGCGCTCACGGGTCAGACCGCCCGGCCCGAGTGCCGACACGCGACGCTTGTGCGTCACTTCCGACAGCGGGTTGGTCTGGTCCATGAACTGCGACAGCTGCGACGAGCCGAAGAATTCACGCACCGCGGCGACCGCCGGCTTCGCGTTGATGAGGTCGTTCGGCATGACGGTCGATACGTCGACCGACGACATGCGCTCCTTGACCGCACGCTCCATGCGCAACAGCCCGACGCGATACTGGTTCTCCAGCAGCTCGCCGACCGAACGGACACGACGGTTGCCGAGGTTGTCGATATCGTCGACTTCGCCCTTGCCGTCCTTCAGGTCGACCAGCGTCTTGACGACCGACAGGATGTCCTCGCTGCGCAGCGTGGTCACCGTGTCCGGCGCGTCGAGATCGAGGCGCATGTTCAGCTTCACGCGGCCGACGGCCGACAGGTCGTAGCGCTCCGGATCGAAGAACAGCCCGGCGAACAGCGATTCGGCGGTTTCCAGCGTCGGCGGCTCGCCGGGACGCATCACGCGATAGATGTCCGACAGCGCCTGTTCGCGCTCCTCGGCCTTGTCGACGTTCAGCGTGTTGCGGATCCACGGCCCGGTCGACACATGGTCGATGTCGAGCAGTTCGATCCGCTCGATTCCTGCCTGGTCGAGCAGTTCGAGATTCTCGGGCGATACCTCGTCGCCGGCCTCGATGTAGATCTGGCCGGTCGTCTCGTTGATCAGGTCATAGGCGCTGTAGCGGCCGAAGATTTCCTCGGTCGGGATCAGCAGGTCGGTCAGGCCGTCCTTGCCCGCCTTGTTGGCGAGGCGCGGGCTGATCTTGGTGCCGGCCGGGAACACGACTTCGCCGGTGTTCGCATCGACGATGTCGAACGACGGCTTCTGCCCGCGCCAGTTTTCGGGCGCATACGGGATGCGCCAGCCGCCTTCGCCGCGAACGAAGGTCACGCGGTTGTAGAAGTGGTTGAGGATGTCCTCGCCGGTCATGCCCAGCGCGTACAGCAGCGACGTCACCGGCAGCTTGCGCTTGCGGTCGATGCGGACGTTGACGATGTCCTTGGCGTCGAATTCGAAGTCGAGCCACGACCCGCGATACGGGATGACGCGGGCGGCGAAGAGATACTTGCCGCTGGCGTGGGTCTTGCCGCGGTCATGGTCGAACAGCACGCCCGGCGAACGGTGCATCTGCGACACGATCACGCGCTCGGTGCCGTTGATGAAGAAGGTGCCGTTCTCGGTCATGAGCGGCATGTCGCCCATGTACACGTCCTGCTCCTTGATATCGAGGACCGACCGGGCCTCGGTATCGGCATCGACCTCGAACACGATCAGGCGGAGGGTAACGCGCATCGGCGCGGCATAGGTGATGCCGCGCTGGCGGCATTCTTCCACGTCGAACTTGGGGTCTTCCAGTTCGTAGGTGACGAAGTCGAGTTCCGCCGTGCCGGCGAAGTCGCGGATCGGGAATACCGACCGCAGCGTCTTTTCGAGGCCGGAGACATAGCCGATCGACGGGTCCGAACGCAGGAACTGTTCGTAGCTCTCGCGCTGGACCTCGATCAGGTTCGGCATCTGCACCACTTCGTGGATGTCGCCGAACACCTTGCGGATGCGGCGCTTGTGCGTGCCGGTTGCGGTTGCCTTGGTCGCCATGGGGTCGTGGGCCTCGCTTGCAGTCAAATCTCGTGCCCGGTGGCCACCGGGCTGGCGTGCGAACAGGACGACGAAAGCCGCGTCACCCACCGGGGGCCGCAGCTGATCGAGCGTCCTGGAATGGCGACAGGCCCATACATGCAATGCGTTGCGCGACGACGCATTCTTTCCCGGGCCTGAAGCAAGGCTGCGATATAGAAGCGGGGCCGGGGACTGTCAACGCGCGAACGGGCGTCGTTCCTTCCGTCGCGATTACGACACGCTTCGCCGCGATGGAGCCGGCAACAGGCTGACGCCGGCCACAAAAGCCCGGTTGAGCATCCGCATGCAGTTCCAGCTTCCGCTCGCAACGATCGTCGCGACTCTCGCCGTGCCCGCCGCCGCTGTGCAGCAGACAACGCCCGACGGTTCGATCCCGATCTACGACATCACGCCGCAGGTGGTGCCGACCCCGTCGCCGACGCCCGCCGCGACGCCGCGCGTGGTGCCTACGGTGACGCCGACCCCGCGCGCCACGCCCGCCGCCCCGCGCCCGGCGGCGACGCCCACCGTACGTGCGACCGCCGCGCCGCGTCCCACGCCGACCCCGACC
>NZ_JASCXF010000054.1:0-27845 GCF_030062225.1 Sphingomonas sp. 2R-10 | reverse complement strand
CCCTCCACCAGCTTCTCTTGTCCCCCTCCCCGTCCCGGGGCGGAATTACCCCTCCACCCCCAGCTGCCACAGCACGAACGCCATCTCCTCGGCGGCTTCCTTCAGGCTCTCCCACCGGCCCGACTTGCCGCCATGGCCCGCCCCCATGTTGGTCTTGAGCAGCAGCACATTGTCGTCGGTCTTGGTCGCGCGCAGCCGTGCCGCCCACTTGGCCGGCTCCCAATAGGTCACGCGCGGATCGTTCAGCCCGCCCGAAATGAACACCGGCGGATAGGCTTGCGCGGTGACGTTGTCGTACGGGCTGTACGAAGCGATCAGCTCGAACGCCGCCTTGTCCTCGATCGGGTTGCCCCATTCGGGCCATTCGCCCGGCGTCAGCGGCAGGCTGTCGTCGAGCATCGTGTTCAGCACGTCGACGAACGGCACGCTCGCAACCACCGCGCCCCACAGCGCGGGATCGGAGTTCATCACCGCGCCCATCAGCTCGCCGCCCGCCGATCCCCCGGCGATGGCGATCCTGCCCTCGGCGGTGAAGCCCAGCTCGATCAGTCCCTTCGCCACGTCCACGAAGTCGTTGAAGGTGTTGGTCCGCTTGTCGAGCTTCCCGTCGAGATACCATTGCTGGCCCAGATCGTCGCCACCACGGATATGGGCGATGGCGAACGCCATGCCGCGGTCGAGGAACGACATGCGACTGGTCGAGAAGCCCGGCGGGATCGCATAGCCGTACGCGCCATAGCTGTAGAGATAGAGCTTGCCCGTCCCGTCGCGCGGAAAGCCCTCCGGATACACCACCGAACACGGGATCGCCGTCCCGTCGCGGGCGGTGATCCGCAGCCGCTCGGTCGCGTATTTCGCGGGGTCGTAGCCCGACGGGATGGTCTGCACCTTGCGGACGGTCAGCGCGCCGGTGGCGACGTCATAGTCATAGACAGTGCCCGGCGTGACCATCGATTCATAACCGAGGCGCAGCGTATCGACGTCGTATTCGGGATTGTCGCCCAGCCCGACGACGAAGCTCGCCTCGGGAAAGGTGATCGGCCGCGCCTGTCCGCCAGCATAGTCGTGCAGCCGGATCTGGTCGAGCCCGTCCAGCCGCCCCTCGACCACGAACAGCTTCGCGAAGGTCGTGACCCCGGTCATGTAGAAATGCGGATCGGCGGCGATCGATTCCCGCCAGTCGTCCGGGGTCTCCAGCTTCGCGGTGGCGAGACGGAAGTTCGGATGCGTGTCGTTGGTGTGGATGAACAGCGTGCCGTCATGCTCCTCGACGTCATACTCCACGCCTTCCTCGCGCGCCTTCACCAGCAGCGGTTCGGCGGTCGGATCGTCGGCGGGCACCAGCCGCACCTCGCTGGTGACGTGATCGCCCGCCGAGATGACGAGGAACCGCCGCGACTGCGTCTCGCCCACCGACACGCGCCAGCCTTCGTCGGCCTCGTGGTACAGCTCGATATCCTGCTCTACGGCCGTGCCGATGCGGTGCAGCCGGGCATTGTCGGTACGCCACTGTTCGTTGGCGAGGCCGTAGAGGAAGGCGCTCGAATCGGCGGTCCACACCAGTTCGGACAGCGTGCCCGGAATGACGTCGGACAGCAGTTCGCCGGTGGCCAGATTCTTGACCCGCGCCTCGAACCGCTCGCCGCCGTCATCGTCGATCGCATAGGCCAGCAGCCGCCCGTCGGGGCTGACCGACAGCGCGCCCAGCCGGAAATATTCCTTGCCAGCCGCCAGTGCCGGTTCGTCGAGAATCAGTTCGTCGTCGCCGCCCGCAACGGGCTTGCGCCACCAGCGGCGATACTCGCCACCCGTCTCGAAATCGGACCAGTACCACCAGTCGCCGTCGCGCTGCGGCACGGTGGCGTCGTCTTCCTTGATCCGCGCGCGCATCTCGGTGAACAGCGTGTCGACCAGCGGCTGGTGCGGGCCCATCACCGCCTCGAAATAGTCGTTCTCCGACCGGAGATAGTCGAGGATGGTTGCGTCCTCGACCTTCGGGTACTTCGGGTCGCGCAACCATGCCCAGTGATCGGACACGGTAATACCGTGGCGTTCGAAGCGGTGGTCACGTTGTTCGGCGATCGGCGGGATGGGCTTGGTCATAGGACGCCCATGTGGGACGACTACCCGAGGAAGTCGAGCGAGCTTGTGCTTTTGCGCGATCGTCGCCTTTGATACGAGCACGGGCATGACCAACCATGCCGAACGCCTCGCCGCCCTGCGCGTCCATCTCGCCACGCTCGACCTGACCGGATTCGTCGTGCCCCTGACCGACGAATATATGAGCGAATATGTCGGCGACTATGCGCAGCGGCTCGGCTGGCTGACCGGGTTCAGGGGCTCGGCGGGCAGCGCCGTCGTGCTGCGCGATACCGCGGCGATGTTCACCGACGGGCGCTATACGCTGCAGGTCCGCGAACAGGTCGATGCCGCCGACTGGCAGTTCGTGCAGGTTCCCGCGACGGCGATGGCCGACTGGCTGGGCAGTCATGCCAGGCCAGGCGACCGGATCGGCTACGATCCGTGGCTGGCGACGGTCGATTGGGTCGCGGCGACCGAACGGGCCTTGGCGGACGTCGGCGCGACGCTGGCCCCGGTCGCGGCCAACCCGATCGACGCGTTGTGGACCGACCGCCCTGCCCCGTCGCTCGCGCCGATGGCGGTGCAGGACGATTCGCTGACGGGTCGCACCTCGGCCGAGAAGCGCGCCGCGGTCGGCGAATGGCTGACCGAACGCCGCGCCGATGCTGTGGTGCTGTCGGCGCTCGATTCGATCGCATGGACCTTCAACATCCGCGGCACCGACGTTTCGAATACCCCGGTCGCGCTCAGCTACGCGATCGTCCATGCCGACGGCACTGCCGATCTGTTCGCCGCCCCCGGCAAGGTCGGGGAGGACGTCGCCCGCCATCTCGGCAACGCGGTACAGGTCCGTCCGATGGCCGACTTCACCGCAGCGCTGGACGGACTGGCGGGCAAACGCGTCGCCGCCGATCCGGATCGCGCCGTTGCCGCGATCCACGACACGCTGCGCAGCGCGGGTGCGACGATCCTCGCCGAACGCGACCCGACCGTGCTGGCCAAGGCGATCAAGAACCCGGTCGAGATCGCCGGACACCGCGCGGCACAGGCGCGCGACGGCGCGGCGATGGTCCGTTTCCTGAAATGGTTCGAGGAAACCGCACCCTCGGGCACGCTGACCGAATTGTCGGCGTCGGACCGGCTGGAGGCGATCCGCACCGAAACCGGGCTGCTGCGCGACCTGTCGTTCGACACGATCAGCGCGACGGGCGCCCACGCCGCCAGCCCGCACTACAAGGCGACGGTCGAGAGCGATGCGCCGATCCTGCCGGGGCAACTCTACCTGATCGATTCGGGTGGGCAATATGCCGACGGTACGACCGACATCACCCGGGTCATGCCGGTCGGCGTCGTCGCGGACGAGATGCGCGACCGCTTCACCCGCGTGCTGAAGGGGCATATCGCAATCGACACCGCGGTCTTTCCCGACGGCACGCTCGGCGGCCATATCGACGGCTTCGCCCGCCGCCCGCTGTGGGAGGCCGGGCTCGACTATGCGCACGGCACCGGCCACGGCATCGGGTCCTACCTGTCGGTTCACGAGGGCCCGCAGCGGATCGGCGCGCCCAACTACCCCGGCGGCGGGCCGATGGAGCCGCTGCGCGCCGGCATGATGCTGTCGAACGAGCCCGGCTATTACAAGGCGGGCGAATACGGCATCCGCATCGAGAACCTGATCCTGATCGTCGAGCGTCCGGTGCCCGGCGGCGACCTGCCAATGCTCGGGTTCGAGACGCTGACCTTCGTCCCGATCGAGCGCTCGCTGATCGTTCCTGCCCTGCTGAGCGAGCCGGAACGGGCGTGGGTCGACGCCTATCACGCCCGGGTAGAGGCGCTGCTGACCCCGCTGCTCGACCTCGAAACCGCGGCATGGCTCGCCGCGAAGTGCGCGCCGCTTGGAGCGGTTTCCGATCAGGTTGGATCACCGGCACGGCGGTGATTTCGGTTCGGGGCAAGGCGCGAGGAGGGAGCGATGCTGCAGCATCGTGACCGACGAGCAACGCCGCCCCGGATGGAAAGCGCCCCGCTGCGAAGCAGGCGCCCGAAGGGCGATGACGGCGGTTCAACCTGGTCGGAAGCCGCTCCAGCTGATCGCCACGGACCAGGGACTGCACCCCCCGCCTCCGCGGGAATGGCGGCAGCGACTGCCCGAAGCGATCTGACGGGCCGTACTGCAATCGATTGTTGCAATTCGATCCGGAAGGCGCGACAAGGGTCGGTGTCGGCGGCAGACCGGCGTGCAAGGAGCAGGAACCATGGCGCCCCCGATGAAACCGCAGCTGTCGCTGCCGCGCATCCTCGAGATGAATCTCGGCTTTCTCGGCCTGCAGTTCAGCTTCGGGCTGCAACAGGGAAACATGGCCCCGATCTACAGCTATCTCGGTGCGAACGAAGCGCAGCTGCCGCTGCTGCAACTCGCCGGGCCGTTGACCGGTCTGCTGGTCCAGCCGTTGATCGGTGCGCTGAGCGACCGCACCGACAGCCGCTGGGGTCGCCGCACCCCCTATTTCGTCATGGGCGCGGTGCTGTGCTGCTTCGGGCTGTTCTTCATGCCGCTGTCGGGCTCGATCCTGATGGCGGTCTCGCTGCTATGGATCCTCGACGCCGGCAACAACATCACGATGGAGCCGTATCGCGCCTATGTCAGCGACCGCCTGAACCCCGACCAGCACCAGATCGGCTTCCTGACGCAGAGCGCCTTTACCGGCCTGGCGCAGATGCTCGCGTTCCTCACCCCTTCGCTGCTGGTGTGGGCGGGGATGAACCAGGACTGGGTCGACACGCACAACATCCCCTATACCGCGCGGGTGGCGTTCATGGTCGGCGCGGTGCTGTCGCTCTCGACGATCCTGTGGTCGATCCTGCGCGTACCCGAACTGCCGCTGACGCCGACCGAAAAGACCGCGATCGCCGCGAAGCCCACCTCGTTCGCCGCGACCCTCGCCGAGATCGGCAGCGCGATCCGCGACATGCCGCCCGCCATGCGCAAGCTGGCGCTGATGAGCCTGTTCCAATGGTATGCGATGATGGCGTACTGGAACTACGTCATCTATTCGGTCGGGCGCTCGGTCTACGGCACCGCCGATCCGACCTCGTCCGGCTTCCATTCCGCGGTACTGACCAATGGCGAGATGGCGGCGTTCTACAACGGCGTCGCCTTCCTTGCCGCCTTTGCGATGGTGCCCGTTGCCAGGCGGATCGGCGCCGCGCCGCTTCACGCGCTCAGCCTCGTCGCCGCCGGCATCGGCATGCTCGTCCTGCCGCATGTCACGTCGAAGGCGCTGCTGTTCCTGCCCGCGATCGGCATCGGCCTCGGCTGGGCCAGCATCATGGGCAATCCGTACATCATCCTCGCCGGATCGATCCCGCCGGAGCGGACCGGCGTCTACATGGGCATCTTCAACATGATGATCGTCATCCCGATGCTGATCTTCTCGGCCACCATGTGGCTGTTCTACGAACCGCTGCTCGGCGGCGATCCGCGTAACGTGCTGACGCTGTGCGGGGTGCTGATGTTCTGCGCTGCGGTGGCGGTGTGGAGCGTGCGCGACCGCGGCGATACCGGCCTGCCGGTGGGAGCGGCGCGGTGAAGCTGCCCACCAGCGCGCGCACCCACTGGTCGGCAGAAGCAGTCGCGACGATCGCGCTCGATGGTCCCGACCGGCTGCCGGTCCTGACGCCCGCCGATATCGTGCCGATCGATCCCGGCCATGACTTCTGGGACATGTGGCAGATCGCGCGGACCGATGGCTCGACGGTGGTCGTCGCCGGGCGCAGCTACTGGTTCTTCCTCGGCACGCCGCGGTTCGACGATCCGGAATCGCGCCATGACGCCGCGCGTATCTACCTGACCAGCCACGGTTCCGACGGCTGGCGGCTGCATGGCCCCGCCTTCCCCGATGGCTTCACGCCGGGAAGCCGCGAATGGTCGGGGTCGGCTGTGCTGAGCGAGGACGGTGTCACGCTGACCATGTACTTCACCGCCGCCGGTCGCCGGGGCGAACCGCACAGCTTCGAACAGCGCCTGTTCGAGACGGTGGGCCGGTTCGCCGCCAATGGCACGGACGGCTGGTCGCCGCCGGTCGAGAGCGTCGTGGCCGACGGCGGCTGCTACCGCATCGCCGACGAAACCGTCGCCCCGCCCGGGGGGATCAAGGGATTCCGCGATCCCGGCTTCTTCCACGATCCCGCGACCGGGCACGACCACCTCCTGTTCGTCGGATCGGCGGCATGGACCGATGCTGCGCTCGACGGCGTCGTCGGCATCGCCAGTCGCGAAGGCGGCGATGCCCCGTGGCGGCTGGGATCGCCGCCGATCGATGCGATCGGGGTCAACAGCGAACTCGAACGCCCGCACATCATCCTGCGCGATGGCCGCTATTATCTGTTCTGGTCGACCCAGGCGAAGCGCTTCGCCGCCGGCCTGCCCGCCCCCACCGGGCTCTATGCGATGGTCGCCGACAGCATGAACGGACCGTGGCGCCCGGTGAACGGCAGCGGACTCGTCGCCGGTAACCCCGCGGCCGAGCCGACGCAAGCCTATTGCTGGTGGGTCACCGGCGAGGGGCAGGTGCTGGCGTTCATCGACTATGCCGGACTGGAAGGCGAGGACGCCACAGCGGACGTGAGCCTGCGCCGCGCCCGGTTCGGCGGCACGGCCGCGCCCTTCTTCCAGCTCGACTTCGCCGGCGACCGGGTGACGATCGCCGGTTCCGTCCGCGCTACAGGTTGAGCAGCGCGGGGTCGCCGCCCTTCGCCATGATGTTGATCGAGGTCGACCGCTCGGCCGCATAGCGCAGCAGCGCATCGGGGCCGCCCGCCTTGGGACCGGTGCCCGACAGCCCCTCACCGCCGAAGGGCTGCACCCCGACCACCGCGCCGATGATCGAGCGATTGACGTAGACGTTGCCGGCCGGGACCAGCGCGGCGACCTCCTCCGCGAAACGATCGATCCGGCTGTGGATGCCCAGCGTCAGGCCGTACCCGCGTGCCGCCAGCTTGCCCGCGACGCCGGCCAGGTCGGCCGGGTCGTAGCGATAGACGTGCAGCACGGGGCCGAAGACTTCGCGCTCGAGAAAGTCGGGGCTCGGCACCTCGGCGATGACCGGCGCGAAATAGGTGCCGCGTGCGTCGTGGCCGCGGGTGTCGCCGCGGAACAGGATCTTCGCCTCGCGCTCCAGCCGTTCGACATGCGCGTTCAGGGCGTTGCGCGCGTCGTCGTCGATCACCGGGCCGATATCGGTCGCCGGGTCCGCCGGATCGCCGATCACCATGCAGCCCGCCGCACCGACCAGCGTCTCGATCACCGCATCGGCGGTATCCTTCGGCAGGTAGAGCAGCCGCAGCGCCGAGCAGCGCTGCCCGGCCGAACCGAAGGCCGACAGGAGCACGTCGTCGACCACCTGTTCGCGCAGCGCGCTGGTGTCGACGAACAGGCCGTTCAGGCCGCCGGTCTCGGCGATGAACGGCAGGATCGGGCCGTTGCGGCTGGCGAGGCTGCGGTTGATCGCCCACGCGGTGTCGGTGCCGCCGGTAAAGGCGACGCCGGCGATCGCGGGATGCGCGACCAGCGCCGCGCCGACGTCCGCGCCTTCGCCGGGTAACAGCGCCAGCAGGTCGGGGTTCAGCCCGGCGGTGTGGAACAGGCGGACGGCCTCGGCGGCGACCAGCGGGGTCTGTTCGGCAGGCTTGGCGAGCACGGCATTGCCAGCGGCCAGCGCGGCGGCGACCTGTCCGGTGAAGATCGCGAGCGGGAAATTCCACGGCGAGATGCAGACGAAGACGCCGCGGCCGTGGAGTTCGATCTGGTTCACTTCACCCACCGGACCCGGCAGCACGGTCGGGCCGGCGAAGCGGGTTTCGGCCAACAATGCGTAATAGCGACAGAAATCGACCGCTTCCCGCACTTCGGCGACGGCGTCGTTCAGCGTCTTGCCGGCTTCGGCGGACAGGATCGCGATGAAGCGGTCCATCTGCGCATCAAGGGCGTCGGCCATGGCGCGCAGAACCCTGCCCCGCGCCACGCCGCCCATGGCGTTCCAGCCGGGCTGCGCAGCCCGCGCCAGATGGGCGGCGCGGTCGATGTCGGCCGGGGTGGCGGCGGTGACCGAGCCGATGGTGCGGGCGCGGTCGACCGGACTGGTCAGCGGCACCGCGCCGGCGCCGGACAGGCCCTGCCCGCCGACGATGGGGGCGGCATGGATGTTGGCGAAGGTGCTGCGGAACGAGCGGGCCTCGGCACGGACCGTGGCGATCGAATAGTCGCGGCCGAGGGGGTTGGCGCGGCCGGGATAGATGTCCGAAGGTGACGGCAGGCGCGGATGTTGGCGCGGCGCCGCCGCGACCGCCGTGACCGGATCGGCGACCAGCGTGGTCGCCGGCACCTCCTCGTCCAGCAGCGCGTTGACGAAGCTGCTGTTCGCACCGTTTTCGAGCAGGCGGCGCACCAGATAGGGCAGCAGTT
Organism: Sphingomonas sp. 2R-10; assembly: GCF_030062225.1. Lineage (NCBI taxonomy): Bacteria > Pseudomonadati > Pseudomonadota > Alphaproteobacteria > Sphingomonadales > Sphingomonadaceae > Sphingomonas > Sphingomonas sp. 2R-10. The sequence continues at coordinate 19,300 of NZ_JASCXF010000054.1, read as the reverse complement.
CCTCATGCCCGCCGACCGGCGCATAGGCCCGCAGGATCAATGCGTTGCCGCCGATAGTTGACGCCGCGGCACGGTACAGCCCCTCACCCATGCCGTGCAGCCGCTGGTGTTCGATCCGCACCCCGGCCCGGTCGGCCATATGGCGCACCGCCATCAGGCTGTGGGCGTTGTGCGTCGCGAACTGTGGATAGAGCGCCGGTGCGGCGGCGATCAACTTGTGTGCGCACACGAGGTAGCTGAGGTCGGTCGCCGCCTTCGACGTGAATACCGGATAGCCCGGATGGCCGGCGATCTGCGCGCGCTTGACCTCGCTGTCCCAATACGCGCCCTTGACCAGCCGGACCATGATCCGCCGCCCGGTATCGCGCGCCAGCCGTTCCAGCCCGTCGATGACGCCGCGCGCACGCTTGCCATAGGCCTGCACCACGACGCCCAATCCGGTCCAGTCGCCCAGTTCGCCCGCGCGCGCCAGCCGGTCGATCAGCTTGAGCGACAGCGCGAGGCGGTCGGCCTCCTCCGCATCGATCGCGAGGTTCAGATCATGGTCGGCAGCGATCAGGGCAAGGCGCTTCATGCGCGGGTACAGGTCGGCGAAGACGTCGTCCTCGCGCACCGCTTCGTAGCGCGGGCACAGTGCCGACAGCTTGACCGAGACGCCATGCCCCTGTTCCGGGGTGCTGCCCGGTGCGCGGGCGCGACCGACCGCGTCGATCGCGGCGGCATAGATCGCTTCGTAACGGTCGGCATCGTGCGGGGTGCGCGCGCCTTCGCCGAGCATGTCGAACGAACAGAGATAGCCTTCCTTCGCCGCCCGCTTCAGCGCGGCGTCGATCGTCGCGCCCAGCACGAACTGGTCGCCCATGATGCCGACCGCGGCGGACAGCGCGCGGCGGATGACCGGTTCGCCCAGCCGCCCGGCAAGACGGCGGATCGTCTCGCCCACCCCGGCGGCCCCGCCCTCGCCCACCAGCTTGCCGGTCAGCGTCAGGCCGATGGTAGAGGCGTTGACGAACAGGCTGGACGACTGGCCAAGATGCGCCGCCCAGTCGGCCGCGCCGACCTTTTCGGCGATCAGCCGGTCGCGCGTCGCGGCATCGGGGGTGCGCAGCAGCGCCTCGGCAAGGCACATCAGCGCCAGCCCCTCCTGCGTACCCAGCGAGAATTGCTGGAGAAAGCCTTCGACCACGCCGGGTTTGGCCGCGGCGGCGCGGGTACGCTCGACCAGCGTCGCGGCGTTGTCGACGATGGCGGCGCGGTCGGCCTGCGTCAGCGGCACCTGCGCCAGCAGTTGCGGCAGCAGGACGCTTTCGTCGGTGAACTTGTCGGCGTCCAAGGCGTCCCAGTCGATCGCGGGCATTCTTCTCTCCAGTGTCGGTTCCTCGGTATATCGCGGGTTGCTACGAAGGTGCTTCGTATGTTGCGGAGTTTTGACGAAGGGATTAACTCTGCTTGGCCCTTTCGTAAGATATAATTCGGATCAGGCCGGAGGTAGCGATGGCGGAGCAGGGATCCAGGCTCTGATGACTTGAAACCTACCCGTTCGTGCTGAGTAGGGGCTGAGCTTGTCGAAGACCCGTATCGAAGCGCCTGTGACAGTCTTTCGATACGCCCCTTCGACAAGCTCAGTGGCTACTCAGGACGAACGGCTATTCCTGAAGTCATTATACTCTAGCGCTCGCGCAACGGAGGACAGGATGGACCATACCGACCGCAAGCTGCTGCGCGTGTTGCAGGCCGATGGCCGCATCACGAACCAGGCGCTGGCCGTGCAATGCGGCATCTCCCCCGCCGCCTGTTTCGAACGCGTCCGGCGGTTGCGCGAAGGTGGCGTGATCCGGGGCTACGCCGCGCTGCTCGATCCGGCGAAGCTCGACCGGTCGCTGCTGGTGTTCATCGAGGTGCTGCTCGACCGGACGACCGACGACGTTTTCACCGCATTCGCCAACCACGTCCGCGATCTGCCGGAAGTGCTGGAATGTCATATGGTTGCGGGCGGTTTCGACTATCTGTTGAAGGTTCGGATGGCCGATATGGACGCGTATCGCGCGTTCCTCGGCCGGACGCTGACCACCGTGCCCGGCGTGCGCGAGACGCGGACCTATGCCGTGCTGGAGGAAGTCAAGGCCACCACGGCGTTGCCGTTATGAGCCTGCGCGCCGTCAATCGCGATCGATCACCAGATAGACCATGGTCTGCGTCAGCAGCACGTACGCGATCTCGCCGAACGATACCGGCCCGGCGATGCCGGCGGTGTGGCGGCCTTCGAGGCCGGCATAGGTGTAGTTGAGGATGCAGTTGCAGCTGAAGGCGACTTCGCCGCGCGGCGTGCCGAGCCGGGCGGCGAATTCCCGTTCATAGTCGCCGATCGGTCGGGCGAAGCGATAGTCGATGCCGGGATGGACGGGGGCAAAGAAGCTCACCCGGCCGGTGTCCGCATCAATGTCCGCAGTCGCCACGTTGATGATCGCACCGTTGTAATCGGCGACCAGCGGCAGCCGCGTATCGACGCCGTTCGCGGCGATATGGTCGGCAAGGCGGGTGCGTACGCCGTCGATCGTCGCCCATTCGACCGCGAACCCCGCCGCATCGTCGCCATCGCCGAAATTCAGGACCGGACCGGCCGGATCGGGTTCGAACAGGTTGACGATATCGACCCGGGCATAGGCGGTGTCGGGCAGCGCGACGTGCAGCACGACCGCGTGATCGCCCGACGCCGTGCCGGTACGACCGTCGAACACCAGCGGCCGGTCGATGGCCGCCCGGTCGCCGGCGACGCCGGTCACCCAGCCGACCACCGGACGCTTGAACATGCCCCGCCAGTCCAGCCCGCCCAGCGCAAAGTCGCGATGGACGTCGCTCTGCCCGGGCATGATGACGATGGTATAGCCGTTGTCGGGGCCCAGCGCCGCCATCTCGGGCAGCGCGGCGCGATCGAGCAGCCCCAGCCACGCGACCGATGCGATCGTCGGCAGCGGCTGGACGAATATCCGTTCGCGCTCGCACGTGCCGCCCGCTTCGCTGGTCATGAAATAGGGGCTGGTCCCGCCGATCCACTCGCCGCGCGGCAGGCTGGCGAGCAGATGCCCCTCGCCCGCCAGCACCAGCGCGTCGCCGGCCGCCAGCATCGCCGTCACCTCAGCGACGGAGTAGAGCGAACGCTCCGGCTGATACGGGCTCGGGCCGGTCATCGTGCTGTTCCCTGGAAGATCGTCGCGAAATCGTCGCGCGCGAAACGGAAATTGTCGCGGAAGAAGGTGCGCAGTTCGTCGACCAGCGCGGTGCGATCGGCATCGGGGCGCTGATAGGCGTGGGTCAGGCGGATCATTAGGATGCGCAGCGCGAGGCATTTATAGGTCGGGCGCGCCTGTCCCGACAGCAATGCGTGCCAGCGTCCGTCCGCCGGCGATGGAATATCCGTCGCGCCTGTCATACCGATCGATCCTTTGCAGCGATCGCTATGTCCGATCATCCGTTAACATCGTGTATGCGATCCCTTCGCGCCTGACGGCGGCGGCGGGGCGCTTCGTCGCCGGGCGGACCGATCGCGCTTGCGCAGGGGCCGCGCTGTGTTAGCTTTCCGGTCGAAGCCCGAACCGGAGACGCGCCGATGGTCGCCCTAGCCAATCGTTACCCGGTCCTCGCCCTGACCGATGGCGCCCCGCCACCGGCGCTGGCGGAGGCGATCGAACGGTTGCGCGCGACGCTGCTGCCGCTGGGTCGCGGGACCGATGGCGATCGCAACATGCTCGGCGCGCGGATCGACCGCTTCGTGGGCGAATCGGACGGGCAGGTCATCCTGCTGGCGCATGGCGCGGGGTGCCGTGCGGCGGCATGGTGGGCGCGATTGTCCCCGAGCCATTATGTGCAGCGGGTGAAGGGGGCGATCCTGGTCGATCCGGTGATCGAACCGGCCAGCGACCGCTTCGCATCGCCGCCGACGCTGCTGCCGTTCCGGTCGATGACCGTCGATGGATCGGGACGGATCGAGGCGCTGGCCCGCGAATGGGGCAGCGAGATGCTGCCGGGCGACAGCGCGGTGCGCGGCGGCGGACTGCTCGGCCTGATCGAGCGGATGAGCGGCGCGGTGGTCGCGCACGACGTGCGCACGGCGGAGAAGCTGGCGCGGTTGCGGTAGGGACTGCTGGCTTCCCGGAACCGTAGTGGCGCAAGAGGTTCTCACACGGGTATCGCGTGATGGCATGCGGGAAAACCGTTCGTGCTGAGCAGGGACTGAGCCTGTCGAAGGCCCGTATCGAAATACCCGCCGCGAGCGGTCCTTTGATACGCCGCTTCGACAGGCTCAGCGGCTACTCAGGACGAACGGACCGAAACGGATAGGCCGGTCGTCGTTCCCGACGGAAGCTTCCCGACAGGCTCGAAGCTGCTTGGACCGGGCGGGTCTGGAGAACGCGACGTCACCCCCGCCGCCGCGGCATCAGCGCGTTGCGCATCGCGAAGCTCGAATTGATCCGCGTCACGCCGGGCAGGCGCGACAATATGTCGGTATGGAGCGCCTCGTACGCCGCCGCCGATTCGACCGCGGCACGCAGCCAGTAATCGGACTGGCCCGCCATCAACCAGCATTCCTGGATTTCGGGATGGCGGCGGACGGCGGCTTCGAAGCGGGAGAGATATTCCTCGGTCTGTCGCTCCAGCGTCACCTGTACGATGACGGTCGCGCCGTGATCGGCGGGGTCGGCGCGGGTGACGACGGTATAGCCGCGAATGACCCCGGCATCCTCGAGCAGCCGCACGCGGCGCAGGCAGGCCGATGGCGACAATCCGACCTCCGCCGCCAGCGCGTTGTTGGTGCGGCGCGCGTCGAGCCGCAACAGGTTGAGCAGTTTGCGGTCGATCGCATCCAGCGCCGTGTTCGTTGCGTTCATGGTGCAGAATGTTGCGCAGCCGGTCGAAATTGGCAAATCCTGCGGCGCAATCGCAGCTATTGTCGTTCGAACGGCGCTACGCTGGCCGGCACGGAGAGAGCATGAGCCTGTTGACGATCGACCTGAACGCACTGGTCGCCAATTACCGCACGATCGCGGCGACGGTCGCGCCGGCACGCGCCGCGGGGGTGGTGAAGGCTGATGGCTACGGGCTGGGCGCGCGCCCCGTCGCCGATGCGCTCTACGGCGCGGGATGCCGCGATTTCTTCGTCGCGCTGACCGGCGAGGCGAGCGCGCTGCGCCCCGCCCTGCCCGCCGATGCGCGCCTGTTCGTGCTGAACGGCATCGCGCCGGGCGAGGAGGTGCCGCTGATCGCGGCGGACGCGATCCCAGTGCTCAACGCTCCGGCGGATATCGCGCGCTGGCGCATGGCGGCGCGGCTGGCCGGGCGGCGGCTGCCCGCGGCGGTGCAGGTCGACAGCGGCATGTCGCGGCTGGGGCTGGCCCCGGCGGAGGTCGCGGCGATCGCCGCCGATCCGCTGCTGCTCGACGGGATCGAGGTCGTGCTGGTGATGAGCCATCTAGCCTGCGGCGACGAACCCGGTGCCGCCGCCAACGACGCGCAGCGGGCGCGGTTCGCGGAACTGGCGGCGATGCTGCCCGATGCGCCGCGCTCGCTGGCCAATTCGGGCGGGTCGTTTCTGGGCGGGGGATTCCATGGCGACCTCGTCCGGCCGGGCATCGCGCTCTATGGCGGGGCGCCGCAGGGGGCGGAGGGACCGGTGATGCGACCGGTCGTGGCGCTCGACGCGCGGATCGTGCAGGTCCGCGACGTTCCCGCGGGCATCGGCGTCGGCTATGGCCTGACCTGCGTCACGGACCATGACCGGCGGATCGCGACGCTGTCCTACGGCTACGCCGATGGCTGGCCGCGGATGCTGGGCAACCGGGGGGCGGCCTATGTCGCGGGGGTGCGCGCCCCCATCGCGGGGCGGGTGTCGATGGACAGCATCTGCATCGACGTCAGCGACGTGGCGCCCGATGTCCTTGCACGCACGCCCCATGCCGAGTTGATCGGCCCCAACCAGACGATCGACCGGGTCGCCGCGGATGCGGGCACGATCGCGTACGAAATTCTGACCGGCCTGCGCCACCGCCATGCGCGGCGGATCGTGGCGGTTCACGGACGGGAGGATGTCATATGCGGATCGTGATCGCGGGCGCGGGGGTGATCGGCGTCACCTCCGCATGGTATCTCGCACAGGCCGGGCACGAGGTCGTCGTGATCGACCGGCAGGCGGGACCGGCGCTGGAGACGAGCTTCGCCAATGCCGGCGAGATTTCGCCAGGCTATGCCTCGCCATGGGCGGCGCCCGGCATTCCGGCCAAGGCGATGAAATGGCTGTTCATGCAACACGCGCCGCTGATCCTGCGGCCGCAGCTGGACCTGGCGATGCTGCGCTGGCTGGTGGCGATGCTCGGCAACTGCAACGCGCGCGACTATGCGGTGAACAAGGGGCGGATGGTGCGGCTGGCCGAATATAGCCGTGACCGGCTGATCGAGCTGCGCGCCGCGACCGGCATCGCCTATGACGAACGGACGCAGGGTACGTTGCAGCTGTTCCGCGAGGAGCGGCAGCTGGCGGGAATCGACAAGGACATCGCGGTGCTCAAGGCCGACGGCGTCGCCTACGAGGTGCTCGACCGCGCCGGCTGCATCGCCGCCGAACCGGGACTGGCGGGCAGCAACATGGCGCTGGCCGGGGGCCTGCGGCTGCCGGGCGACGAGACGGGCGACTGTTTCAAGTTCACCAACCGCCTTGCCGAGATGGCGGCGGGGGCGGGTGTCGAGTTCCGCATGGGCACCACGATCCGGCGGCTGGTGCGGCAGGGCGACCGGGTGACCGGCGTGCAGACGGACACGGGCGTCGTCACCGGCGATGCGTATCTGGTGGCGGCGGGCAGTTTTTCGCCGCGGCTCGTGGCGCCGCTGGGCATCCGGCTGCCGGTGTATCCGGTCAAGGGCTATTCGATCACCGTGCCGATCGTCGACGAGGGCCGCGCGCCGGTGTCGACGCTGCTCGACGAAAGCTACAAGGTAGCGATCACGCGGCTGGGCGACCGTATCCGCGTGGGCGGCATGGCGGAGATTTCCGGGTTCAACAACGACCTGCCCGAAGCGCGCCGCGCGACGCTCGAATATTCGCTGGGCAGCCTGTTCCCCGGCGCCGGCGATGCGTCGCGGGCAAGCTATTGGAGCGGTTTGCGGCCGATGACGCCCGACAGCACGCCGGTGATCGGCGCGACGAAGCTCGGCAACCTGTTCCTCAACACCGGCCACGGGACGCTGGGCTGGACGATGGCGTGCGGATCGGCGGCGGTGATCGCCGACCTGATGTCGGGGCGGCAGGCGGCGATCGAGACGGCGGACCTGTCGATCGCACGGTATTGACGCCGGGCCGCGGCGCTACCCCAGCAGCGCCGCCAGCGCGGGCACCGTCAGCGGCTCGGCGCACAGGAACCCCTGGTACAGCTGGCATCCCTCGGTCGCCAGCGCGTCGCGCTGTTCGACGGTTTCGACCCCTTCGGCGATGACGGTCAGGTCGAGCGAGCGGGCCATGTCGATGACGCCGCGCACCACCACCCGGTCGCGGTGCGAACCGACGATGTCCTGCGTCAGCCGCCGGTCGAGCTTGAGGTAATCGAGCGGCAGCGCCTTGAGATAGGCGAGGCTGGAATAGCCGGTGCCGAAATCGTCGATCGCCACCCGGCATCCGGCGCGACGCAGCGTGGCGAGCAGCCCCGCCGCCTCGCCCAGTTCGGTGATGAGCCCGCTCTCGGTGATCTCAACGGTCAGCCGGTCGCGCGGAAACCCGCTGGCGGCGGCGGCGGCGAGCAGCGTTTCGGCGAAGTCGTGCTGCGCGACATCCTCGGCAGTCACGTTGATCGACAGGCGCAGGCGCGACAGCGGCGCGTCCCATGCCGCGGCGATACGCATCGCCAGTTGCTGGACATGCGCCGACAGCCGGGCCGACAGCCGCGCCTGTCCAGCCGCGGCGAAGAGCAGTTCGGCACCCAGTTCGCCGCGATCGGGATGCGCCCAGCGCGCCAGCGCCTCGACCCCGACGATCCGGCCGGACAACAGGTCGACCTGCGGCTGGAACAGGATCGCGATCTCGCCCCGGTCGATCGCGCGGCCGACCTCGCCCGACAGGCCGTCGGCGTCGCCGGCCGGCGCGCGCCGGGGACCGTCATCGGCCCGCCCGCCCGGCAGGCCGCCCTGCCCGCGCAGGATCAGCGCGGCGCCATCCTCGCCCGGTTCGGCCAGTACCACCGCCTGGCGCAGGCCCAGCGACACCACCGCGCTGCCCGCGACGAACGGACGCGCTAGCGCCTGCGCCACCGCCGCCTCCAGCCCGGCATCGGCACCGTGCGGCAGCAGCACCGCGAACGCGGTACCGCCCAGCCGCGCCAGCGTCGCGCGGGCGACCCCGGCATCGCGCACCGCCTGTTCGATCCGCCGCTCGACCGCGCGCAGCAGCATGTCGCCGACGACGCGCCCCTGCTGGCGGTTGATCGGGTCGACGCCGCTGACCGCCAGCACGCGCACCCCCGGCCGCTCGCCCGCCTCGATCCGGCGATCGAGCCAGCGCGCCGCACCGGCATGGTCGCGTACCGACCCCAGCGCCTCGCGCACCACTGCGCCGATATCGCCGACGCGCGCCAGCGGTTCGACCAGCGCATGCAGCCGCCCGCTATGCGCGTCGCGCGCGACATGCTGCACCACCCGGCCGAGCCCGGGCAGGTCATGGGCGAAGGCGGTGGCGGGCAGCTGTTCGGTCAGCCGGCGGATCGCGGCCAGCGCGGGTTGCCGCCCGTCGGGGCCCAGCGCGCGCAGCAACGTGCGCGGGTCGCTGGTCTCGGCGAAACCGGTCGCCTCGGCCAGCGCGGGCGTCAGTTGCAGCGAGCCGCGCTCCGCATCGTGGCGCCAGCCGAGCGGCGCGCCGGCCCCGGCCGCCGGATCGTGCCAGCCGCCGCCCATGCGCAGCACGTGCCGCTCGGCCGAGCGAACCGCCTGCAACAGCACCTCGCCCGCGATCGGGCTGACCACGAAATGCGTCGCCCCGGCATCGTGCAGCGCGCCCAGCCGGTCGACGTCGCCGCGCGACACCAGCACCAGCAGCGCATCGCCATGCCCGGCGATCCGGGCCAGTTCGGCGGTGGCGGCGATGCCGTCGTCGATCGCGCCCCGCGCATCGACGATCGCGATCGCCGTACCGCTGGCGGCGACGCGCTGGCGCAGGCCGTCGGCACGCCGGGCGGCCACCACGCGCCAGCCGGCCCGCGACAGGACGGCGGCAAGCTCGTCGCGCTGCCGGAACGACAGGACGAACAGCGCGCGCTGCTGCTGCGCTGCATCATGGCCGTGCCAAATGGTCAGATCCCCCCCATCGCGCTCGACTGTATGGCGGCGGTTGCGGATCGGCAATGGACACCTTGGATGGTCGGTCGGCGGAGTTCGCAGGTCGTGCGGCAATGGTCGCGCTGCGATCGTGGCTGCCGGGTTCGAAAGGCTTTCCACCGTACCGCCGCGCAGAGGGCGCCAGATGCCGACGGGCATTCGCGGCGGCGGCATGGACGCGTACCCCCGCGCAGGCGGGGGTCCAGAGCGATATGCGCAGGCCGTTGTTCTGCCTGACCCTAGGCCCCCGCCTGCGCGGGGGTACGGCGCGGCGATGGGCCGGCGTCGAGGACGGGCAGACCGGACCCCGCCTGCGCCGGGATACGGCGAGAGCGTAGCGCGTGCGGTACTTTCGCAGAGGTGTTGATGACCTCCAGGGGGACCGCGGCACAGCGGACGGGCGACCGCGCGACCTTGTCCTGCCCCGCATTGCCTCCTACCTTGCGCTGCAATGTCCTGCGCCCCTTCCCTCATCGACGCGCATGGCCGCACCATCCGCTATCTGCGCATCTCGGTCACCGATCGCTGCGACCTGCGCTGCCGCTATTGCATGGCGGAGGCGATGTCGTTCCTGCCACGTGCGAAGGTGCTGAGCCTCGAGGAAATCGCCACGATCGCCGAACGCTTCGTGGCGCGCGGGATCGACAAGATTCGCCTGTCGGGTGGCGAACCGCTGGTCCGGCGCGGGGTGGCCGAATTGTGTACGCGGCTGGGACGGATGGTCGGCAACGGGCTCGACGAACTGACCATGACGACCAACGCCACGCGGCTGCGCGACCATGCGCCCGCGCTGGCCGCGGCGGGTATCCGGCGGATCAACGTCAGCCTCGACAGCCTCGACGCCGATATCTTTCGCTACGTTACCCGGCATGGCGACGTCGCGCAGGTGATCGACGGCATCGCCGCCGCGCGCGAGGCGGGGCTGGCGGTCAAGATCAACATGGTGGTGCTGAAAGGGCTGAACGAGGACCATGTCGGCGACATGCTCGACTGGTGCGGGCGCGAGGGGCACGACCTGTCGCTGATCGAGACGATGCCGCTGGGCGCGATCGACGAGGACCGCACCGACCGCTTCGTGCCGCTGACGCGGGTGTTCGACACGCTGTCGGACCGCTTCACCCTGACGCGCGACACCCACCGCACCGGCGGGCCGGCGCGATACTGGCGGGTCGGGGAGCATGGCAACCGCCTGGGCCTCATCTCGCCGCTGACCGCCAATTTCTGCGGCGGGTGTAACCGCGTCCGGCTGACGACCGAGGGCAAGCTGTACCTGTGCCTCGGCCATGACGACCATGTCGACCTGAAGGACGCATTGCGCACCGGCGGGATCGATGCGGTCGACGCCGCGCTGGACGAGGCGTTGCCGCGCAAGCCCGCCGCGCATGATTTCCGGATCGAGGCCGGGGCGGCGCCCGCCGTCGCGCGGCATATGAGCGTCACCGGCGGATGACCCGGCTTGCCCTGCTCGCCTCCCCCACCGCGCAGGCACGCGCGGCCGAGGAAACGCTGCGCGCGCGCTACGACTGGGTCGGGGTCGAGGACGCCGACCTGATCGTGGCGCTGGGTGGCGACGGGTTCCTGTTGCAGGTGCTGCACATGCTGCTGGAGCGGCGCAATACCGTGCCGGTATTCGGCATGAACCTCGGCACCGTCGGGTTCCTGATGAACGAATGGCGGATCGACGAGCTGGAACGGCGGCTGGGCCGGGCCAGGCCGTTCCGCGTGTCGCCGCTGACCATGACCGCGACGACGATGGACGGCGAGGTCCGCGTGCTGCCGGCAATCAATGAGGTGTCGCTGCTGCGTGAGACGCGGCAGACGGCGAAGCTGGAGGTCATGCTGAACGACCGGGTGGTGATGCCCGAGCTGGTGTGCGACGGCATCCTCGCCGCGACGCCCGCCGGGTCGACGGCGTACAACCTGTCCGCCAACGGGCCGATCCTGCCGATGGGATCGGGGATGCTGGCACTGACCCCGATCAGCCCGTTCCGCCCCCGCCGCTGGCGCGGCGCGATCCTGCCCGACAAGGCGCGGATCACGCTCAGGGTACTGGAGCCCGAGAAGCGCCCGGTATCGGCAGTCGCCGACCAGCGCGAGGTGCGCGATGTGGCGCAGGTCGACGTGGTGGTCGACCGGGTGCGTGACCTGACGCTGCTGTTCGATCCGGAACATGCGCTGGACGACCGGATCACGATGGAGCAGTTCGCCGGCTGACGCGGAAAAGTGAAATAAGGCGTTGCAAAGCTGAAATCGGCTGGTAAAGACGCGGCCTCGCAGTTGTTCCCTGATAGCTCAGCGGTAGAGCTCTCGACTGTTAATCGAGCGGCCGTAGGTTCGAATCCTACTCAGGGAGCCAGCGACACCATTGAAATCGACGGATATTCTTCCGACCCGATGGTTCAGGGCCGGTGCGGCATCCTGTCGCTTTGCGGGCGGCAGCCAAAGGCCTGGAACATGTCGGGCAGATCGTTCCGCCGCGGCGTACCGCGCAGCATCTCCCCTTCGATGATCGCGCAGCGCCGGTCGTTATGCCATGCCGATTGCCGCGCCTTGACGAATACCTGTCCTGCCGACAGCACCGTCATCACCGCTACCCCGACGAAAGCACCACGTGCGATCTGTCGCACCAGCACGCTGTCCGAACGGTGCGATCGTTCGAGCGTCAGAGCGATGAAGAAGGCGCACAGCCCGCATCGCGCCAGTTCCACCGCATCGGCATAGCGGATCAGCGGCGCGCTGAACCATGCGAGAGCCAGCAGGCCGATGCCATAGCCCCAATATCTCCGGCTGATATCCTCCTGTGCGCCGTCCGTCATGCTGCCCCCGATCTTCGCCGTCCGCAGCGTACCGCCGCACGGTTGCGAAGGCGACTATCCTTGCGGCATTTCGTCTGCAAAGCTGTATGCTTGGCGAACCGGTTGCCGTTCAGCCGCCGCTAATCTCGTTTGATGCACGTTCCGCCGGTCCGTACCACGGACCCGAACCGGCGACTGTTCGTTGCTATGGCATGGATAAGCGCCATGAGTCGGGAACCATGGCGGCATTGGAGAAACTGATGTTGCTGCACCCTACGTCCCGTGCCCGCCTTCGCGCGATCGGCACCACCCTTGTCGGGGCGCTGGCCCTGGCGGCCTGCGCGACGCCGACCCCCTATCAGCCCGCCTCGGGTTCGGGTTTCTATCGCAACGGCTATAGCGACCAGCAGATCGAACCCAATCGCTATCAGGTGAGCTTTGCCGGCAACAGCCTGACCTCGCGCGAGACGGTCGAGCGCTATCTGCTGTACCGTTCGGCGCAGCTGACGCTGGAGCGCGGCTATGACTATTTCCTCCTCGCCGACCGCGACACCAACCTGCGCAGCCGCACCTATTCGACGCCCGGCGTCGGCGGGTTCGGCGGCTGGGGCGGCGGCTTCGGCTGGGGCGGCTGGGGCCCGGCATGGCGCTATCGCAGCCCGGCGTTCGGCTGGCGCTCATGGGATCCGTTCTGGGGCGATCCGTTCTTCGGCAATACGATGGATATCCGCACCGTCGACAAGTACGAGGCGATGGCCGAAATCGTGCTGGGACGTGGGCCCAAGCCGTCGAACAACGTCCGCGCCTTCGACGCGCGCGCCGTGTTGCAGAGCCTCGGGCCGAGCGTGATGGAGCCCGAACCGCGGCGGTGATGCTGCGATAGGGCAGGAGACGGGAAGGCCGCCGTTCCCATGGGGGACGGCGGCCTTTTTTTGTCATCTATTCCGTCGCCTCAGCGCAGGCTGGGAGGACGGCAGTTGCAGCGCCTCGCAGTCGCAGGAGGAAACCGTATCCCCGCGCAAGCGGGGATCCAGAGCCCCGAGGCGCCGTGCTCCGTCACCCCGTATCCCGCCTGCGCGGGGATACGAGGGCATGTCGCCCGCCCCTACGCCACCAGCGCCCCGTGGCAATGCTTGTACTTGCGGCCCGACCCGCACGGGCACGGCGCATTGCGGCTGACGCGGCCCTCCCAGCTGGCCGGATCGTCGCCCAGGTCCTCGTCGGGCTGGGGCGCGGCCATCTGCAGCATCGGCACGCGGGTGGTGACGAGGCCGGGCGTACCCTCCCCGCCCCAGCTGTCGTCCTCGCCGGTCAGCGGGTCGATGTGCATCGTCAGGAAATCGGGCAGCTCGGGCAGTTCCGGCGGCGCCTGGAAGTTGAAATTGGCGTGCGCCATCGTCCGGGTCACGTCCTCGCGGATGCTGGCGAGCATCCGCTCGAACAGCGCGAACGCCTCCTGCTTGTACTCGTTGATCGGCGTCTTCTGCGCATAGGCGCGCAGGTGGATGACGGCGCGCAGCGCATCGAGCATCGCCAGATGCTCCTTCCAGTGATGGTCGAGCGTCTGGAGCAGGATCGACTTCTCGATCTGGGTCCAGCTTTCGGCATCCAGTTCGGCCGACTTCGCATCGACCAGCGCATCGGCGTCGTTGCGGATGCGCTCCTCGAGCGTCTCGGCGTCGAGCCCGTCCTCGTTCGCGATCCAGTCGGCGACCGGCGCGTCGACGCCCAGCAGTTCCTGCGCCCGCTCGCGCAGGCCCTCGACATTCCACTGCTCGGGATAGCTGTCGGGCGGCACGGCGTCGCCGACGACGGTGTTGACCGTCGCGTGGCGCATGTCGATCACCACGTCGCCGACCGTCTCGGCATCCATCACGTCGGCGCGCTGTTCGTAGATGACCTTGCGCTGGTCGTTCATCACGTCGTCATATTCGACGACCTGCTTGCGCACGTCGTAGTTGCGCGCCTCGACCTTCTTCTGCGCGGTTTCGATCGCGCGCGACAGCCACTTGCTGCCGATCGCCTCGCCGTCCTCGATGTTGTTGCGCATCATCTTCGCAAACAGCGTATCCGGCCCGAAAATCCGCAGCAGATCGTCGTCGAGGCACAGGTAGAAGCGCGACAGGCCCGGATCGCCCTGCCGCCCCGACCGGCCGCGCAACTGGTTGTCGATGCGACGGCTTTCGTGGCGTTCGGTGCCGAGGACGAACAGGCCGCCGGCTTCCAGCACCTTCGCCTTTTCCTCGATGATCTCGGCCCGGATGCGCGCCGCGACCGCGTCATATTCGCTCGTCCCCTCGACCAGGTCGGGATGTTCGTCGAGCATCCGGAACTCGAGATTGCCGCCAAGTTGAATATCCGTACCCCGACCAGCCATATTCGTGGCAATGGTCACCGCGCTCAGTCGACCCGCCTGCGCCACGATATGCGCTTCGGATTCATGGTAGCGCGCGTTCAGCACCTTGTGGTCGACGCCCTCCTGCGTCAGGAATTCCGACAGCATTTCCGACTTTTCGATCGAGACGGTGCCGACCAGCACCGGCTGGCCCTGCGACGCATGTTCGCGGATCTTGCGGGCGATGGCGCGGAACTTGTCGTCGAGCGTCTTGTAGAATTCGTCCTCCTCGTCGACGCGGCGGACGGCCACATTGGTCGGGATCGACACCACGTTCATCTTGTAGATGTCGAAGAATTCGGGCGCCTCGGTCGCGGCCGTGCCGGTCATGCCCGACAGTTTCGGGTACATGCGGAAATAATTCTGGAAGGTGATCGAGGCAAGCGTCTGGTTCTCAGGCTCGATCGTCACGCCTTCCTTCGCCTCGGTCGCCTGGTGCAGGCCGTCCGACCAGCGGCGGCCGTCCATCATGCGGCCGGTGAATTCGTCGATGATGACGACCTTGCCGTCCTTCACGATATAGTCGGTGTCGCGCTTGAACATGATGTTCGCACGCAGCGCCTGGTTCACATGGTGCACGACCTGCGTGTTTTCGAAGTCGTAGAGGTTCGCACCGATCAGCAGCCCGGCATCCTCCAGCATCCGCTCGACCTTTTCGGTGCCGTCCTCGGTCAGCACGATCGACTTCTGCTTCTCGTCCTTCTCGTAATCCTCGGCCGAGAGACGCTGCACGACCTCGTTCACCGAGCGGTAAAGGTCGGACTTGTCGTCGGTCGGGCCGGAAATGATGAGCGGGGTGCGCGCCTCGTCGATCAGGATCGAATCGACCTCGTCGACGATCGCGAAGTTGAACGGACGCTGGGTCATCGATCCGCGGTCGAACTTCATGTTGTCGCGCAGATAGTCGAAGCCGAATTCGTTGTTCGTGCCGTAGGTGATGTCCGCGCCATAGGCCTCGCGACGCTGATGATCGGCGAGGTTCGGCACGATCACGCCGGTCGTCAGGCCGAGGAAACCATAGATCTGCCCCATCTGCGCCGCGTCGCGTCGCGCCAGATAGTCGTTGACGGTGACGACATGGACGCCGTCCCCCGGCAGCGCGTTGAGGTAGCAGGCCAGCGTTGCGACCAGCGTCTTGCCCTCGCCCGTCCGCATCTCGGCGATCTCGCCGCGATGGAGGACGATGCCGCCGACCATCTGCACGTCGAAATGCCGCATGCCGAGCACGCGGCGCGCGGCTTCGCGCACGGTCGCGAACGCTTCGGGCAACAGCGCGTCGAGCTTGGCGCCGTTGGCAAGTTGCTCACGGAACTTCGGCGTCTGCCCGGCCAGCTCCTCGTCGGACATGGCGGTCAGCGCGGGTTCGAAGCCGTTGATCTTGTCGACGATCGACCCGAGCGACTTGACATAACGGTCGTTGGACGACCCGAACAGCGATTTGGCGAGGCCACTGAACATGGGCGTGGTTCCTTGGAAGTACGAGACGCGCGCCGCGATACATTCGCCGGCTGCGCTGGAATGAAGGGGTCGGAAAGGCGCGGTTGCGCGCTATTCGTGGGTGCGCAGCGTGCGTGCGCGGACCGCGACATGGGGCGCAGGCGTCAGGAACAACGGCCGCGGATCGCGCAGCAGGGGCTGCGTTAGGCGGGCCGTGGCCGCCGATGGTGCAGCGACGACCGCGACCGCGATCCGCCCGGCCACCACCTGCGCTGCCGCCACCTGCCGCGCATTCGCGACGCCCACGCCGGGAAGCAGGCCGGTCAGGCCCGTCAACAGCGCGGAGAGGAACAGCAGCAACCGCAAGCGAGTACGTCCGGACGTTATGGTTTTGCGACGGAATGCCCGGTCGCACACGCCGCTGACATAGGGAAGCGGCGGCCTCGCGTCCACCCGCCCGCAACAAAGCGTTGCAACGCGGGCGCCCATGGGTAGGAACCGTCCCACCTTCCCCCCTCCCTGCCCCAGGCAGGACCAGTCCGGACACCGTGCCCCATGTCGACTGCCGTCTCCCCGCTCGCCACGCCCTTCCCCGCGCTGCCGCCGATCGGGGGGGTGACGCTGCGCGTGGCGCGGGCGCACTACAAGACATGGGACCGGTGCGACCTGACCTTCGCGACGCTGGCCGAGGGGACGGCGGTGGCGGGGGTGCTGACCAGCAGCAAATGCCCCTCGCCCGAGGTCGAATGGTGCCGCCGGGCACTGGTGCTGGGCCGGGCGCGGGCGCTGGTGGTCAATGCGGGCAATTCCAACGCCTTCACCGGCGACCGAGGGCGCGCGGCAGTCGAGGCGATCGCGGCGCGTACCGCACAGGCAATGGCGTGCCAGCCGTCCGACGTGTTCGTGGCCTCGACCGGCGTGATAGGCGTGCCGCTGCCAATCGACAAGGCCGAAGCCGGGCTGGACGCCGCGTTCGTCGCCGATCCGTGCGACTGGGAAGCGGCGGCCGAGACGATCGGCACCACCGACACCTTTACCAAGGGCGCGTTCACGACCGCGAAGGTCGGCGACCGCACGGTCAAGCTGGCCGGGATCATCAAGGGATCGGGCATGATCGCGCCCGACATGGCGACGATGCTGGGCTTCATCTTCACCGACGCCGCGGTCGAGCCGGCGTTCCTGCAAAGCGCGCTGGAGGCGGCCAATCGCCAGACCTTTTCGTGCATCACGGTCGACGGCGA
This sequence comes from Sphingomonas sp. 2R-10, assembly GCF_030062225.1. NCBI lineage: Bacteria > Pseudomonadati > Pseudomonadota > Alphaproteobacteria > Sphingomonadales > Sphingomonadaceae > Sphingomonas > Sphingomonas sp. 2R-10. The sequence continues at coordinate 2,084 of NZ_JASCXF010000054.1, read as the reverse complement.
CACCTCGACCAGCGACACGGTGCTGGCGTTCGCGACGGGGGCCGCCGGCGGCGAACCGATCGCATCGTTCGACGATGACGGTGCGGAGGCGTTCGCAGCCGCGCTGCACGACCTGTGCCGCCAGCTCGCGCATCTGGTGGTGCGCGACGGCGAGGGCGCGTCGAAGTTCATCGCGGTGACCGTCGAGGGTGCCGAAAGCGACGGCAGCGCGCACCGCATCGCGATGAGCATCGCCAACTCGCCGCTGGTCAAGACCGCGATCGCCGGCGAGGATGCGAACTGGGGCCGGGTGGTGATGGCGGTCGGCAAGGCCGGCGAATCCGCCGAGCGCGACAAGCTGGCGATCCGGTTCGGCACGACGCAGGTGGCGGAGGGCGGTGTAGCGGTCGCCGGCTATGACGAAGCGCCGGTCGCGGCGCATCTCAAGGGGCAGGAAGTCGAGATCGGGGTGGAACTGCACCTTGGCGAAGGGCGCGCCACGGTGTGGACCTGCGACCTGACGCACGGCTATATCTCGATCAACGCGGATTACCGGAGTTGATCCTGCAAGCCGAAAACGTCGCTCCCGGGAAGGCCGGGACATCAAGTGGCTCCTGCGGCGGGTCATCACCGGGAGATCCCAGACTTCGCCAGGATGACGTTCAGGGCTAACGAGGGCGCAGATCGCCCAGCGGTTCGATCGAAAGGATGCGGGTGACAATCACCTCGCCGTCGCTCATGCCCATATGGCCGAATCCGCAACGCTGACCGGGTGGTGCCTCGACCGAAGCCTTGCCAACGAAGCGGACGCGATATGCCTTGCCGAACTCGGTCTGAATCGACGGCAGATCGTTGAAGGCAGCGCGCTTACGGTCATCGAACCATATATTCCTCGCCCGCCATGGCAGCGTTGCGACCTCTGCCGTCCCTTCGAAAAAGCGCGAACCTTCGAAGTCGTTTGCCCAGATGCCGCGCCACTCGCGTTCCGCCGTGTAACGGATGGCATTTCGATCGCAGCCTGGTTCATCGCCGGGCGGCGGCGGAACCGGCAGCGGCGCCGCCTGTAACAGCAGCGCCGCCAGCAGCATCAGCCCAGTTCACCTTCCAGCCACGCCTTCAGCTGGCTCTTCGGCCGCGCGCCCAGCAGGTCGGCGACCGGCTGACCGTTCTTGAACAGCTTGAGCAGCGGGATCGACTGCACCCCCAGCGAGCCGGCGGTGTCGGGGTTGGCCATGATGTCGACCTTGGCGATCGTCACCTTGTCGCCCAGTTCGTCGGCGATTTCCTCGAGCGCGGGGGCGATCATCTTGCACGGACCGCACCAGTCCGCCCAGAAATCGACCAGCACCGGCTTGTCGGATTGCAGGACATCGGCGGAAAAGCTGGCGTCGGTAACGGTCTTGGTCGGCATGGGAATCTCCTTCTTGCCCGGATATCTATGGATGCGCGCCCGTCACCTCAAGCTTCGCGGGGCAAGCTTTGTTCCCCTGCCCCCAAGCCGGGCTTGTGCCGGTCGAGCAGGGTGTCGGGCAGGGCGAACAGCGTCGGCCCCGCGGTGTAGAGCAACGCCGCCTCGACCGCGCGACCGGGAAAGATGACGGCGAGCGCCGCGGCATAGGCCGCCATCTGTTTCAGGTGATAGACCGGAATGTCGTCGATGCCGGGCGGCACGCGGCGGCCGGTCTTGAAATCGATCACGCGCACCGTCGTCGCGCCGACGCACAGCCGGTCGACGGTGCCCGCCACCACCTGCGTACCGACGACGGCGGCGATCGGCGCTTCGGCCAGCGCATCGGGACCGAACAGCTCGGCAAAGGCGGGATCGTCGAGCACCGCCAGCGCATCGCGCGTTACCCGGCGACGCAGCGCGGCGTCCTCGACCCCCGCGGCCCCGGCCAGCCAGCGTTCGGCGGCGTCCGCCCGATCCGCGCGCGGCAGGTCGGGCAGGCGTTCGAACAGCTGGTGCAGCAACCGCCCGCGCTCGGCCGCCGCGCGCATCGTCGCGGTCGGCGGCGGGTCGGACACTTCGTCGTCGCCCAGCGCGGAAGGGGCGAGCGGGCGCGGCGGGCGGGCTTCGGCGGGCGCCGGCGCGCGGAGCCACGCGG
>NZ_JASCXF010000053.1:0-28856 GCF_030062225.1 Sphingomonas sp. 2R-10 | reverse complement strand
GGGGCGGGGTGCTGCCGCGAAATATGCCGAAACCCCCTTCCCCCAGCTTCGCTGGTCCCCCTCCCCGTGCCGGGGAGGACCTTTTACTTCTCCACGCCCTTGGCCTTCCCCCATGCCCTTGCGGCGGTGTAGCCGAGATAGCCGGTGCCGAAGAGCGCGTAGAGTTCCTCGGGGATGCCGCGCAGGTACGCGGTCATGCCGCGGGCGATGCCGGCGGCCATGTCGGGCTGCACCGCCGAGATCAGCCCCATCGGGATCGCCCACAGCAGCAGCGCGTACATCACATAGAGGAAACCCGGCCGGGCGCGCGAGGTCCATGGGTCGGTCGACTGCGCCTCGGCGACGATCGCCGAGAGCTGCGCCTTCACCCGGTCGAGATCGGCCGTCGATTCGAGCTTCAGGAGTTCCAGCTTGGCGGCGTCGCGCGCCTTCGGGTCGGGAATGAGCTTGTCGAGCAGCGCCGCGATCGGCGCGATCAGGGTGTTGAGCATGGGGTTCATCCTGTCGTGGAAGTTGGCAGAAGTTGCGCGAAATCAGCCCGTGCGCTGCGCCAGCCAGCCATAGAGAAAGGCTTCGTTGGCGGGCCGCGTCTCGGCGAGGCGGAGATAGCGTTCGCCCTGCAAGACATTGATCGCCTTCACCAAAACCGCCTCCGCCGCGGGACCGCGCGTGGCGAGCAGGGTGTCGAGCGCCGTAAGCGTCCGTGCGCCGATGTTGGCGTCGACGGTCAGGTCGGGCCAGTCGCGCTGCTGGCGGTTGAGGGCGTTGAGCACGCGTTGCAGGAAGGTCGCGGCGACCGCCGGCCCCATGTTGACGCCGGTGTCGAACAGTTCGGCGGCGAGCGCGGGTGCGCGCGTCGCGATGCGGTCGAACGCGGGAAGCTGCCAGTAGCGGCGGCGATAGATGCGTGCGGCAAGGGCACGCGGCAGGTCGCGCATCGCCTGCGTATAACCTTCGGCGCGGGCGACGGCCTGCGTGATGCCGTAGCGGGTCGGGCCGCCGCGGTCGGCGGGGTGGTCGACATAACCGCCTTCGCGGTCGATCACGTCGTCGATCAATCGGGTAACGTCCATGTACGCCTCCTGTTGGAGATGGAGAGTAACCAGAACGGTTCGTTGTAGGAAAGCTGGATTGCGTCGGCGTATGCGCCGCCGCAATCCAGCCCCCGCGCAGATGGGGGGGGGGGCTGGATGTGGTGATGTTTGCGATTGGCGCTCTGGACCCCCGGCGAGGGGGTACGGCCTTTGGGCGCGCGTCCTTATCCAACCCGCTTGGTTCGAGCAGCTTCGAGCTTGTCGAGAAGCGTCGGTCGAGAACGGGTCGTTTGGGGTGACGCCTTCTCCACTTCGGTTCTCGACAGGCTCGAACCTGCGCTCGAAGCAAACGGCAGGGGGGAAGGAGAGTGCGGGTGGAGCGTGGCATTCCCCGCAAACGGCGTACCCCGGCGGAGGCCGGGCCCAGTCAGCGGACGTTGGCGACCTGGTCGCAACCTCTCCCGACTAAACCCCGGCCTTCGCCGGGGTACGGCGAGGAGCTGGCTCTGTTCGAGACTTTCGCCGAGGTCTCGCCTTCGCCGGGCTACGTATTCCGGTGGACGGGGCGGCGCGCGCACGCCGCCCCGTCACCTCATTTGATGTCCAGCATCACCACCGACTTCGCCGGCAGCGTCACCGACAGCGTGCCGTTCGCCACCTGCGCACCGGTGAAGGCCGCCGGTACCACCGCGTTCGGATTGGCGAAGTCGTTATGCGCGGTCATCGTCGGTGCGGTCAGCACGCGGCCGGTGACGGTCGCGCCGGCGATGCCGGTCAGCGACGCGGTGACCGGGGCGGGGCGGTTGGGGTCGGCGTTCGACAGGGCGATATGCACCACCCCGTCCTTGCCGCGCACCGCCGAAGCCGACACCGCCGGGATCGCCCATTTGTCACGCGAATACCACGGGCTGTCGATCGTGATCGGCAGGACGATGCCGTCCATATACGGCTTGTACATCTCGAACACGTGATAGGTCGGCGTCAGGACCATCTTCGGCCCGTCGGTCAGGATCATCGCCTGCAACACGTTCACCATCTGCGCGATGGCGGTCATCTTCACCCGGTCGGCATGTTTCGCGAAGATGTTGAGGTTGATCGCCGCGACCAGCGCGTCGCGCATCGTGTTCTGCTGGCGCAGGAAGCCGGGATGGGTGCCCGGATCCTGCGCATACCACGTGCCCCATTCGTCGACGGCCAGCCACACGCGCTTCTTCGGATCGTATTTGTCCATGATCGCGCTGTGCTTCGCGACCATTTCCTCCATCTTCCACGTCCGGCCGAGCGTTTCCGCCCAGTCGGATTCGTTGAACTGCGTCGGCGAACCCTTGGGCGGCCAGGTGCCGCCGGGGACGGTATAGTAATGGAGCGAGACGGCATCGATCTGGCCGATCGCCTCGCGCATCATCACTTCGGTCCAGTTATAGTCCTCGGAATTGGCGCCCGATGCGATCTTGAGGATGCGGCTGCCCTCGGGCGACTTGATGAAGGTCGCGAAGCGGCGCGTCTCGTCGGCGGCATATTCGGGGCGCATGTTGCCGCCGCAGCCCCATAACTCGTTGCCGATGCCGAAATAGGGGATCTTCCACGGCGCCTTGCGGCCGTTCTTCGCCCGCTCGTCGGCCAGCGTCCCGGCCTGTTGCGTCATGTATTCGACCCATTCGGCCATTTCGCGGGGAGAGCCGTTGCCGACATTGCCCGAGATATAGGCTTCCGCACCGACCTGTTCGGTCAGGTCCATGAATTCGTGCGTGCCGACCGCATTGTCCTCGGTCACGCCGCCCCAATGGGTGTTGATCTTGACCGGGCGCTTGTTGCGCGGGCCGATCCCCTCGCGCCAGTGATATTCGTCGGCGAAGCAGCCGCCGGGCCAGCGGATCGCGGGTACGCCCAGCCGCTTGAGCGCGGCGACGACGTCGTTGCGGAAGCCGCGGGTGTTGGGAATGTTGCGGTCGTTGCCGACCCACAGCCCGCCATAGATGCCGGTGCCGAGATGCTCGGCGAACTGGGTGAAGATGCGCCGGTCATAGGTCGGACCGCCCTGATCCCCGCGAATGGTGATCGTCGCCGGTTCGCCCGGTTGCGGCGGCGGCGTGGTCTGCGCGACCGCGCCCGCCGCGATGAGCAGCGACGCGGTGCCGAGCACGATGGCGCGCGCGCGCCGGCGCAGCGTGTGGCGCATGGATGTGTGGCCCATCATGGGATCGATCCCCCTCCTTTATTGTCTGACTATTGGTAGCGCTCCCTCTCCGTCCGATCAAGTCGGGATCGGGATGCTTTGCAGCACGCGGCGGGGCGGGTAAGAGGGGGCTTCCGTCCCTATCATCGCAGGTTGCAAGCTTTTGACGTCATCCCCCCAGTCGTGCGGCCTCGTCGCGGTCCTTGGTGCTCCGAATGCGGGCAAGTCGACGCTGGTCAATGCGCTGGTCGGACAGAAGGTCGCGATCACCAGTCCCAAGGCGCAGACGACACGCACCCGGTTGATGGGCATCGCGATCGAGGGGGACACGCAGCTGCTGCTGGTCGACACGCCGGGCATCTTCGAGCCGAAGCGGCGGCTGGACCGGGCGATGGTGTCGGCGGCGTGGGAAGGTACGGCGGGCGCGGATGCGGTCGCGGTGGTCGTCGACGGCAAGGGCGGGATCGGCCCGAAGGTCCGCGCCATCGTCGAGCCGCTTAGCGACCGCAAGGAGCCGAAGCTGCTGATCCTGAACAAGGTCGACATCGCCGACAAGCCGCGCTTGCTGGACCATGCCGCGCGGCTGCACGAGATGGCGGCGTTCGAGGAGACGTTCTTCGTCAGCGCCACGACCGGCGACGGGCTGGCGGAGATGAAGGCGGCGCTGGCGAAGCGGATGCCCGCGGGGCCGTGGCATTTCCCCGAGGATCAGGTCAGCGACGCCACCGACCGGATGCTGGCGGCCGAGGTCACGCGCGAGCAGCTGTACCACCAGCTGCACGAGGAGCTGCCGTATGCGAGCGCGGTTGACACCGAACGCTATCTGGAGCGTGACGACGGATCGGTCGAGATCCACCAGCAGATTTATGTCGCGCGCGACACGCAGCGCGCGATCGTGCTGGGCAAGGGCGGGCAGCGGATCAAGGAAATCGGCGCGACCGCCCGCAAGGAATTGCAGGAATTGCTGGGGGTGCGGGTGCACCTGTACCTGCATGTGAAGGTCAAGCCGAACTGGGAAGAGGACCGGATGCTGTACCGGGACATCGGGCTGGACTGGGTGGAGTAGGGTTCGTTTCTTCTCCCGTTCGTGCTGAGTAGGGGCTGAGCGAAGTCGAAGACCCGTATCGAAGCATCCGTGGCGGTCCTTCGATACGCCATTTCGACAAGCTCAATGGCTACTCAGGACGAACGGTTGTGGGCGTCTCCTGCAATCAGAACAGTTTCCGCACCGACAGCCGCACGATCCGGCCATAGGGGTCGAGGAACGATGGCTGGAAACGAAACGGTATCGTGCCGGTGCGGTCGCGGACGTCGACGCGGTCGTTGAGCAGGTTCTGCACGTCGAGCTGGAACGACATGCGCTTCGCCCAGGTCGCGCGCGGTGCGAACTTCGCGGCGTCGAGCTGCGTATACACTCCGATGAACAGCAACTCCGAAAAGCGCAGGTCGGACGCGGCAAGGTCGCTGCGGATACGGGTCGCCGGGCGGAAATTGCCATAGGCGCCCATGCGGACCGGGCCGATCGACCCGCCGATGTTGCCCTGCGCCTCCAACCGGGGGCGGCCGCTGTTGCCGTCGAGCGTCTGTCCGTCGAGCAGGTCGAGCTGCGGTTGGCCGGGGCCGAGCGTCAGCCGGTCGGCCAGCCGCGCGGTGAGGGTCAGGAAGCTCCACACCATCGGCCGGTCGCGGGGCGGCGGGGGCGGCGGCGCGCCCGCCGCGGGTGGCGCGGGCGGTGCAGGGGCGGGGCCGACCGGGCCGAAGAACGACATTTCGGCCTGCAGCTTGCGCTCGACCTCGCGGAACAGGTTCACCGGGCGCAGGTCGGCACGGAGCAGCTGGCCGGCGGCATCGCGCGGAAAGCGTTCGGGAAAGGCTGCCTGCAACGCCGCGGTCGCGCTGCCGGGATAGATCAGCTGGTCGGTGATGCGCGTGTCGACATAGTTGAGCGAGACGCGCAGCTGCCTGTTCTTGACCGGTTGCCACGCGATGCCCAGCGTGCTGATCCGGCGCGTTTCGGGCGCGAGGTCGGTATTGCCGCCGCCGGTGACGGTGACCGGCGCGCTGGTGCCGGTGACGAAGTCGAAGAACGGCACGTTGGGCACGGTGACGACCGGCGCGGTCAGCGTGGCGATCGCCGGCGGGGTGCGCGCGGTGTTGATCGACGCGGTCAGCTGGATCGGGCGCCACGGCGTCCAGTTCAGCGCGAAGTTGCTGCTGGCGAGGCTGCCATAGTCCGACACGCCGACCAGCCCGAGCGTGGCATTGGCGGACAGCGATCCGATGGCGGACAGCACGCCGCGATCGGCCGAGGCGATCGGCAGGTCGAGGCTGGCGCTGCCGCCGCGAACGGTGCGGGTCAGCCCGGTCGCGCGGCCATCGTCGCCCGCCAGCAGCCCGCTGCCCTGCGAACGGGCATAGTCGGCGTTCAGCGTCAGCTGCGCCGTACCCGCGGGCAGGTCCAGCACCGGACCGTTCGCGGTCGCCTTGCCGGTCAGCGTGCCGGTGACGCTGCGGCTGCGCGTGACGATCATCGGCTGCGCGGCGAGGACCGGCGACAGGTCGAACGGGTCGGCGCCGGCATCGACCGCCGCCTGCAACCCGCCCGGCGCGACGCCGCGATCGACCGCGGCGCGCGCCCGGACCCGGTCGTAGCCGCCGGTCACCGTCCACATCCACCGGCCGAACCCGCCCTGTACCGTGCTGCCGGCATGCAGCGTCAGGTTGTCGTTGCGCTGGCTGAGCGTCGGTCCTTCGTCGAGATAGCGGTCGAGCAGGACGCCGCGGGCAAAGGGTGCGGCGGCAGGCAGCGCCAGCGTCACCCCCTGCAACCCCGCGCGTCCGCTGCCGCGCTCGGCCTCCATCGTCAGGTTGAGCGACGCGGTCATCGTCTTGCCGAGCGGCATGGCGTGGGTGCCGTCGACCTTCAGCAGGTCCTTGCTGCGCAGCGACAGGAAGGGCGACAGGTCGGTCGCGTTGGCGGCGTCGGCGGCGTACGCCGACAGCGTGCCGCGCGATGCGGGGTCGGCCGGCACGCCGGCGACCGTTACCGGGCGGCCGGCAAGCGCGTCGAGCGCGGGGTCGATGCTGCCGCCGTCCGGGGCGCGGACGTTGCCGATGCGGTCGAACGGGCTGTCGCGATCGACCCGGTAGGGCCGTTCGCTCGCGAGCAGCGCGTTCTGCCGGTCGTAGTTAATGGTCAGCAGCGTACGGCGATTGCCCTCGATCCGGGTCGATCCGAGTTCGAGCTTCGCGGTCTCGCCGCCGCCTTCGGTGGTGGTGCCGGCGCCCTGGTCGACCACCAGCGCGCGGAACCGCTGTTTCAGCACGAAATTGACGACGCGCACCGTCGCCGGAAATCCGAAGCGGACGGCGTCCTGTTCGGACAGCACCTCGGTCCGCTCCAGCGCCTCGGGCGGGAGCGTCCAGATCTCGCGATGGCCCGAGATGCGGCGGCCGTTGAGCAGGAACACCGGGTCGGCGCCGCTGGCCGCGGTGGTGAGCGGCTTGATGAGGCGCAGCAGCTGTTCGATGCTGGTCGCGCCCAGCGCCCGCAGCGCCGCGGCGTCCAGTACCGCGACCGGCTGCGCATCGCCGATCGCCGATCCCGGCGGGCGCTTGCCGGTGACGACGACCTCGTCCTCGTCCTTCGCCGGTTCGGGATCGGCCTGTGCGCGGAGCGGGGCCGGGGACAGGACGATCGCCGCGCCCGCCACCATCCGCCATCCGCGCTGCCCGAATGCCGCCATTCCCGCCCTCCACCGATATCGCCGGCGGACGGGTAGCGGCGGTTTCGGACCGAAGCGAGGCAGAAACGGGCCAAGGCAAGGCGTTCGCCAAGGCAGAATAGCATCGGATCGAACCGTTCGTCCTGAGTAGCCGCTGAGCGAAGTCGAAGCGGCGTATCGAAGGACCGCCCCAAGTGCTTCGATACGGGCCTTCGACAAGCTCAGTCCCTACTCAGCACGAACGGTTTTGCCCGCTGTCCTCTCCCTCCAACGAAAAGGGCCGGCCCCTCCCTTCGGAAGGACCGGCCCCGTGTCCCGCGCCCCGCTACGCCACCGGGGGCGCGGGAAACCGGTCAGCGGCGGCAGTAGCGCGGCGCATCGGCCTTGTCGATTGCCCGGCCGGCGACCGCACCGACGCCACCGCCGATGATCGTGCCGAGCAGGCGGTCGCCACGCCCGGCCACCGTGTTGCCGAGCAGGCCGCCGGCGATCGCACCGATCACCGTGCCGCCATCGCCATTCTCGCAACCGCGGTTCGAACGGCGGTTGTAGCCGCGGTCGTTGTAGTAGCCGCGGTCGCCGCGATATTCGCGATAGCCGCGATCACCACGATATTCCCGCTCGTAGCGGTCCCCGCGCCAGCTCTGCGCCGAAGCGGCGGTGGGGGCGGCGGCGGTGGCGACCGTGGCAAGGGCGGCGGCAGCGAGCGTCAGCTTCTTGAACATGGGTCTTCTCCCTAAAATCCAGTGACGGGTTCCGGTCGGGAAGTCCGTCTGTGATTTGGGGTATGCACCGATTCGCTTGAGCCGATACTGAATGCGCCTGTTAGCTGCCGTTCATTATTCTGGCGGAACGGTCGGGGCCGTTCGTCACTCCCGCGGAGGCGGGAGTCCGGATGCGCCGGCGTCGCGAATCCGGCCGAGCCGTCAGCGGTCATGGATTGCCGCCTTCGCGGGAATGACGCGCGCCGGGGGGGGGGGCGCCCGATGCGGGTTTTGCTTTAGTTCCGCCACGCGAAACCCTATATACTCGCTATGGCAACGAACCCCAATCAGAACGACTACGGCGCAGACTCGATCAAGGTGCTCAAGGGGCTGGACGCGGTCCGCAAGCGCCCCGGCATGTATATCGGCGATACCGACGACGGATCGGGCCTGCACCATATGGTGTTCGAGGTCAGCGACAATGCGATCGACGAGGCGCTGGCCGGGCACTGCGACCGCATCCTCATCACGCTGAACGCCGACGGCTCGGTCTCGGTCGAGGACAATGGCCGCGGGATTCCGACCGGCATCCACAGCGAAGAGGGCGTGTCGGCGGCCGAGGTCATCATGACCCAGCTGCATGCGGGGGGCAAGTTCGAGAACACCAACGACGACAATGCCTACAAGGTATCGGGCGGCCTGCACGGCGTCGGCGTGTCGGTGGTGAACGCGCTGTCCGATTTCCTCGATCTGACGATCTGGCGCGACGGGCAGGAGCATTTCATGCGCTTCCGCCGCGGCGATGCCGAGGCGCCGCTGAAGGTGGTGGGGCCGTCGGACAAGCGCGGCACCCGCGTGACCTTCCTGCCGTCGCCCGACACGTTCAAGATCGTTGAGTTCGATTTCGACAAGCTGGAACACCGCTTCCGCGAGTTGGCGTTCCTCAATTCGGGCGTGCGGCTGGTGCTGGTCGATGCCCGGCACGAGGAACCGCGCGAGGTCGAGCTGTTCTACGAGGGCGGGATCGCCGCGTTCGTGAAGTATCTCGACCGGACCAAGACGCCGCTGATGCCCGATCCGATCGCGATCCACGGGTTCCGCGACGATGTCGGCATCGATGTCGCGCTGGAGTGGAACGACAGCTATTACGAGAACGTCCTCGCCTTCACCAACAACATCCCCCAGCGCGACGGCGGCACGCACATGGCGGCGTTCCGCGCCGCGCTGACGCGTACGCTCAACAGCTATGCCGACAAGTCGGGCATGTTGAAGAAGGAAAAGGTGTCGCTGACCGGCGACGACATGCGCGAGGGGCTGACCGCGATCGTATCGGTCAAGCTGCCCGACCCGAAATTCTCGTCGCAGACCAAGGATAAGCTGGTGTCGTCGGAAGTGCGCCAGCCGCTGGAAGCGCTGATGGCCGACAAGCTGGCCGACTACCTCCAGGAAAATCCCGCCAATGCGAAGGCGATCATCATGAAGGTGATCGACGCGGCGGCAGCGCGCGAGGCGGCGAAGAAGGCACGCGAGCTGACCCGGCGCAAGGGGGCGATGGACATCGCGTCGCTGCCCGGCAAGCTGGCCGACTGCCAGGAGCGCGATCCGGCCAAGTCCGAACTGTTCTTCGTCGAGGGTGACTCGGCCGGCGGATCTGCCAAGCAGGGGCGCGACCGCCATTTCCAGGCGATCCTTCCCCTGCGCGGCAAGATCCTGAACGTCGAGCGTGCGCGGTTCGACCGGATGCTCGCCAGCCGCGAGATCGGGACGATCATCACGGCGCTGGGCACCGGCATCCGCGACGATTTCAACCTGGCGAAGCTGCGCTACCACAAGATCGTCATCATGACCGACGCCGATGTCGACGGCGCGCATATCCGCACGCTGCTGCTGACCTTCTTCTATCGCCAGATGCCCGAGATCATCGAGGCGGGGCACCTCTATATCGCGCAGCCGCCGCTGTATAAGGCGACGAAGGGCCGCTCCGAGGTGTACCTCAAGGACGACAACGCGCTCGACGAATATCTGGTCGAGGCCGGCGTCAACGCACATGTGCTGGAAAGCCCGGCGGGCGCGCGCAGCGGCGACGACCTGAAGGCGCTGCTCAGCCATGCGCGGCGGATGCGCACGCTGATGCGCTATGTGCCCCGGCGCTACGACATGGGCATCGTCGAGGTGCTGGCGCTGGCCGGGGTGCTCGATCCGCAGATCGACGATGCCGACCGGCAGACGCGGCTGGACGATGCGGTGTCGCGCATTGGGCGGACCGATGTCGAGGCGCAGTGGACCGCGCGCGTGACCGCGGATGGCGGGTTGCAGTTCCAGCGCCGCTGGCGCGGGGTCACCGACACGCACAATATCGAACCGGCGTTCCTGCTGTCGGCCGAGGGGCGCAAGCTCCACGGCCTCGCCGCGGAAGAGGCGGCGAGCTATGCCGGCGTGTCGAAGCTGGTCAGCGCGCGCAGCGTCGCCGCCGACCCCCTCGCCGAACCCGAGGTCGAGGACGGCGAAATCCCCGCGGTCGCGGCCAAAGGCGAGACGCTGGTCGCCCGGCCGAGCCAGTTGCTCGACGCGATCCTCGCCGCCGGGCGCAAGGGGCTGTCGATCCAGCGCTACAAGGGGCTGGGCGAGATGAACGCCGAACAGCTGTGGGAAACCACGCTCGACCCGTCGAACCGGTCGATGCTGCGCGTCGCGATCGAGCAGGCGGACGTGGCGGACGAAATCTTCACGCGGCTGATGGGCGATGTCGTGGAGCCACGGCGCGACTTCATTCAGGAAAATGCGCTGAACGTGGCGAATCTCGACGTTTGAGGGGTTGGCGGAACGTAGCCGCAAAGGACGTATCCCCGCGTAGGCGGGGATCCAGAGCCAAGGACGTTGTGCTTCCTAACCTTAGATCCCCGCCTACGCGGGGATACGGTTAGTGGACGCGCGGGAGTCGTCCACACCCACGCCGTACCCCGGCGGAGGCCGGGGTCCAGCATCGGTGCGCTGGCGATAGAAGCGCGGACGTCCCCCAACTGGATCCCGGCCTCCGCCGAGGTACGGTGTGGACGGGGAAGGGGCTGATACCTCCGGCCTACCTCCTTTCTATTATTCCCCACCCACCCCGTCCGGTTCGAGCAGCTTCGAGCTTGTCGAGAAGCGTCCGTCGAGAACTCCCCGTTTGAGGCACCCCCTTCTCGACTTCGGTTCTCGACAAGCTCGAACCTGCGCTCGAAGCAAACGGGTGTGGAGAATGGGGCAGGGACAGAGGTGGGCCGGAAAGCCCCTCAATCCAGCGCCATCGCCTCTGCCGCCAGCGCCTCCGCCTCGATCAGCAGCGCATCGTCGGCCGACCCCTGCGTCACCCGTTCGCGGCCGATCAGTACCAGCACCGGCACCGCCAGCGGGCTGACCCGGTCGAGCGTGACATGGCGGATGCGCGACTGCGCCGTCTCCAGCAGCTTCGCCAGCCGTCCGACATCGGTCATCCGCGCCCGCGCATCCTCCCACGCCGCCTGCAACAGCAGGTGGCCCGGCTCGTATTTGCGCAGCACGTCGTAGATCAGGTCGGTCGAGAAGGTGACCTGCTTCCCCGTCTTGCGCTTGCCGGGATGCTGGCGCTCGACGAGGCCGCCGATCACCGCGACCTCGCGGAACGCGCGCTTGAGCAGCGCCGATCCCTGTACCCAGTCGACGAATTCATGTTCGAGGATGTCGGGCGAGAACAGCGCCTGCGGATCGGTGATCGGTTCGAGCGCGTAGCAGGACAGCGCATAGTCGTTCGACACGAAGCCGATGGGGTTCAGCCCCAGCGCTTCCATCCGGCGGGTAATCAACATGCCGAGCGACTGGTGCGCGTTCCACCCTTCGAAGCTGTAGGCGACCATGTAATGCCGCCCGTCATGCGGGAAGGTTTCGACCAGCAGCTCGCCCGGCCGCGGCAGGACCGAGCGCCGCGACTGGATTTCCAGCCATTCGCGGACATCGTCGGGAAAGCGATGCCATTGCTGCGGATCGGCGAGGAACCCGCGGACCCGGTCGGCGAGGTTGGTGGACAGCGCCATGCGCGTGCCGCCATATTTGGGGATGCGCGCGGGCTTGCTGGTGGCGCGGACGACGAGGTCGGTCAGCTCGATCTTCTCGACCTCCAGACTCATGCCCGAAAAGAAGAAGGTGTCGCCCGGCGACAGGGTGGAGGCGAAATATTCCTCGACCGTGCCCAGCCGCCGCCCGTTCCTGAACCGCACGTCGAGCGTCGGCGCATCGACGATGATCCCGGCGTTCAGCCGATGCTGCGCAACAAAGGCCGGCCTGGTGACGGTCCAGCGCCCGTCCGCGTCCAGCCGTAACCGCTTGAACCGGTCATAGGCCTTCAGCGCATAGCCGCCCTCGGCGATATAGTGCAGCACGCGGTCGAACGTGCCGCCGTCGAGCGCCGAATAGGGCAGGCTCCCGCGCACTTCGTCGAGCATTTCAGGCGCGGCAAAGGGTTCGGCACAGGCGCACGCCATCAGATGCTGCGCCAGCACGTCCAGCGCGCCGGGGCGGAAGATGTCGGCGTCGAGCTCGCCGGCATCGACCGCGTCGAGCGCGGCCTGCGCCTCGAGGAATTCGAAGCGGTTGCCCGGCACCAGCAACGCCTTCGACGCCTCGTCCAGCCGGTGGTTGGCGCGACCGATCCGTTGGAGCAGGCGCGACGACCCCTTGGGCGCGCCCATCTGGATCACGCAGTCGACATCGCCCCAGTCGACGCCGAGGTCGAGGCTGGCGGTCGCGACCAGCGCGCGCAGCCGCCCGTCGGCCATCGCCGCCTCGACCTTGCGGCGCGCCTCGCGGTCGAGGCTGCCGTGATGAACGCCGATCGGCAGCTTCGCGTCGTTGGCGAGCCACAGGTCCTGAAAGATCAGCTCGGCGAGGCTGCGGGTGTTGCAGAAGACGATGGTGGTGCGGTTGCGCTCGATCTCGCGCATGACCTGCTGCGCAGCATAGCGGCCGGAATGGCCCGACCACGGGATGCGATCCTCGGGCAGCAGGATGCGGATATCGGGGTCGGCGCCGGGCTCGCCCTGCACCAGTGTCACCGCATCGATATCGCCGTCAGGGGCCAGCCATGCGCGATAGCCGTCGGGATCGGCGACCGTCGCCGACAGCGCGACACGCCGCAGCGTCGGCGCGAAGCGTTGCAGGCGTGTCATGCACAGCGACAGCAGATCGCCGCGCTTGTCGGTGGCGAAGGCGTGGACTTCGTCGACGATGATCGTGCGCAGGGAGCCGAACAGCCGGTCGGCGTCGGGATAGGACAGCAACAGGCTCAAGGATTCGGGCGTGGTCAGCAGGATATGCGGCGGCTTGCTGCGCTGGCGCGCCTTGCGGTCGGACGGGGTGTCGCCGGTGCGCGTCTCCACCCGGATCGGCAGGTCCATGTCGGCGATGGGGGTCAGCAGGTTGCGCTGCACGTCGACCGCCAGGGCCTTCAGCGGCGAGATATAGAGGGTGTGCAGACCGTCGACGGGCGCTTCGATCAGTTCGGTCAGCGTCGGCAGGAACCCGGCCAGCGTCTTGCCCGCACCGGTCGCGGCGACCAGCAGCGCGTGGCGGCCGGCTTCGGCGACGTCGAGCATCTCGCGCTGGTGGCGGCGTGGCGCCCAGCCGCGCGCGGCGAACCAGTCGGCAAGGGGGGCGGGAAGGGTTCGCACCCGACGCAATGTAGGGTGGCGGGGGTGCGGGTGCAAAGCCGCCTGCCCCTGACTCAGCGTATCCCCGCGCAGGCGGGGATCCAGGGTCACGGACGCGACGCTGGCCTGCGTGGCCCTGGACCCCCGCCTGCGCGGGGGTACGCCAGGCAGCGACTAGCTAAACCTGCGTCATCGGCCCCGGCTTCCCCGCCGCCACGCGCCACCGCGCCGTCGTCGCGGTGGTAAACTCCGGCTCGACCACGCTCGACACGGTGCGGAACTGCGCCTCGGCATGCGCCGGTGTCAGCGTCAGCAACAGATAGCCTTTCCGATCCTGATCGCAGTAGCGGACCTCCGGCGCGCCCTTTTCGATCACCGCGCCCAGCCCCGGCAGCAGCGCGCCATAGGACGGGCTGGAAATCGCGGTCGCGCCGAATTCGTTGGCGACCAGCCGCCCGGCATCGTCGTGCAGGTCGTTGGCCCAGCCGGCGTGACTGTCGCCCGACAGGACGATCGGGCGCGACTTCGCGCGGCGGAACGCGGCGTAGAGCCGCTCGCGTGCCGGGGGATAGCCGTCCCAGCTGTCGAAATTGAACGGCAGTCCGGCGCGGTAGGAGCGCTGCCCGGCGGCGATGCGCGGGCGATAGGCGGCGGGCAGGCGGGCGAGCAGCGCGGCATAGCGATCCTCGCCCAGTTCCTTCGCCAGATCGGGGCCGGGAACGCGCGCCATGACGACCTGATTGCCGAGCAACTGCCACGGCCGCTTCGCCGCGACCGATCGCGCCAGCTCGCGTTCGACCCATGCCTGTTGCCTGGCGCCCAGCAGCTCGCGGCCGGGCCGTGCGCGGATCGCCAGCATCGTCGCATAATCGTCGGGCTCGATCCCCGCCCCCTTGGACGCGGCCTGTTCCGAGCGGGCGAGCAGCCGCGTCTCGACCATCACCAGTGTCGCGAGGTCGCCGAAATCGAAGCTGCGGTTGATCGCCGCCCAAGGCTGGCCGGGCTTGGGATCGCGGATCGGCATCCATTCGAAATAGGCCTGCATTGCCGCCGCCTTGCGCGTGGCCCAGTCGCCTTCGGTCGCTGCGTCATGATTCTCGGCGCCGCCGACCCATGCGTCGTTGGCGCTTTCATGGTCGTCCCAGACGCAGATGAACGCGGCGCGGGCATGGGCCGCCTGCATCGCCGGATCGCGCTTCGTCTGCGCATGGCGCATCCGGTAATCGGCGAGAGTCACGATCTCGTGGCGGGGTTCGGGCAGGCGGTTCAGCGCGCGGCCGATCTCAGCGCCATAGCCCTGTGCGCCATATTCGTAGATGTAATCGCCCAGATGCAGCACCGCGTCGAGGCGCGGTTCGGCGGCGATCGCGGTATAGGCGTGCCAGTAGCCGCCGGGGTAGAGCTGGCACGACACCACCGCCAGCGCGAGGTCGGCGGTGGCCCCGCGCGGCAGGGTGCGGAACCGCCCCCTGGGCGAGGCGGTGCCGTCGGCGGTGGTGAACCAGAACCAGTAGTCGGTGCCGGGTTTCAGTCCCGTGGGCTCGACCTTTGCGGTGAAGTCGCGTGGCGCCCGCGCGGTGGTGCGGCCGGTGGCGATGGCTGCGCCGCCGCTGCTGGCGGCGACGTGCCAGTCGAGCGGGATGTCGCCGCTGCCGTCCGCTGCCGGGGTCGCGCGGGTCCACAGCACCGCGCCGTCCGCCGCCGGATCGCCGCTCGCCACGCCGTGCAGGAACTGCGCGGCGGCCGGGGCGGCATGGCCGATCGTCGGCAGCGAGAGGGCGGCGCTGCTGCCCATCAGGCGAAGGGCGTCGCGGCGGTTGAGCGTCATTTCACGACTTTCGACAGGAGGTTCGCCGCTCCCTATGCAACCGATGCGACAGGTCCGTGACGTCATCGACCTGTCATTCCCCGCCCCTAGACGCCCGCCGACCATCAGGGGGATATTGCATGACATCGTGTTTGCGTTCGACGATCGCGCTGCTGGCGCTCGGCTGTTCGACCACGGCCTTCGCGCAGGCCAATGTCCAGCCGGCGGGGGACGAAACCGACGAGATCGTGGTCACCGCGCAAAAGGTCGAGCAGCGGATCGAGGACGTGCCGGTCACCGTGACGGCGGTCACGGGACAGCGGATGGCCGATCTGGGCGTGTCGACGCTGGCCGATGTCGCGCAATATATCCCCGGGCTGGTCGTGCAGGAGCAGAGCGCGAACAACCCCGGCTTCGTCATCCGCGGCATCACGTCGGATTCGGGATCGGCGCAGCAGGGCGCGCGCGTCACCTTCTATTACAACGGCGTCGATATCAGCCGGTCGCGCGGGGCGTATCAGGACCTGTTCGACCTCGAGCGGATCGAGGTGGTGAAGGGGCCGCAGGCGACGCTGTTCGGCACGGCCGCCGCGGTCGGGGCGGTGTCGATCCTGTCGGCGAAACCGCAGCCCGGCTTCGCCGCCGACGTCGCTGTGTCCTACGGCAATTTCAACCGGACGCAGGTGTCGGGCATGATGAATGCCGGGAACGACACGCTCGCCGCGCGCCTCGCCTTCGCCTACAAATATCGCGACGGCTATGTCCGCAACATCGCGGGCGACGCCGACGTGCCGAACCAGAATCAGGGGCGCGTCGATCAGGACGACCTGAACGGGCAGGATCAGCGGGGCGTGCGCGGATCGCTGCGCTGAACGCCGACCGACGCGGTCACCGCCGACCTCGTGCTGACCTATGACGGACAGCGCAATCCCGGCACCGCGTTCAAGAGCCGCGCCTTTGCCCCCACCGGCGGGCAGACCGGCGACTATGGCACCGCCGAACTGTCGGGCTCGCCCTATAGCGAACAGGTGTTCGGCAAGCGCAAGCTGGGGCTCGACCGCGACGTGTACGACGCCAACCTGACGGTCGCGGTCGATCTGGGCGGCGGGGTCACCTTCACCACCGTCAACGGCTATCGCCGGTTCAACAGCCTCGAGACGTTCGACGCCGATGGCGGCCCGGCATGGTATCTGGAGTTCGCCGAGGATGCGAAGGGCGACCAGTGGAGCCATGAAGGGCGCTTCAACTTCACCGGTGAGCGCGCCCGCGCCTCGTTCGGGTGGAACGCGTTCTTCGAAAACGGCTATCAGCGCGTGCCGTTCTCGACCGAGGAAGGCACCTACCTCGCCTGTTCGGTGAACGCCGCCTATGCGTCGGTGCGCGGGCTGCTCAATCAGGCGGGCGTACCGACCGGTCCCAACTGCGTCGCCGCAAACGGTACCGTGCCCGGCACGCGCGCGACCGCGATCCTGTCGCGCGGGAGCCTGACCGAACTGCCCTATGCGTCGGAATTCACGAACTACGGCAACAACGATACCTATTCGGTGTTCGCCGACGTCACGTGGATCCCGGCGACCCGGCTCGAACTGACCGCGGGGGCACGCATGCTGATCGAGGACCGCCAGTCGCAATACAGCTCGATCCAGCCCTTCTCGCGCCTGCTCGCCGGCGCCGGGGTGTTCACCAGCCTGCTCGGCACCGCCAGCACCGGTGGAGCGAAGTTCGAGGCGGAGCGCAGCTTCGCCGCCGTGCTGCCGCGCTTCAACGCGCTGTTCCGGCTGTCCGAAGCGGTCAACCTGTATGCGACGGTCAGCAAGGGCCGCCGCTCGCCGGTCGTACAGCTGGCGGCGTCGCGCACCGGTGCCGCGGCGACCGCGCCGGTGGTGCCCGCGCTGCAGATCGTGCCCGAGGAACTGGTGTGGAACTACGAAGGCGGCATCAAGGGCCGGGTCGGGCCATTCAGCGGCGCGGCATCGGTGTTCTACCAGCGCTATGACGGGTTTCAGGTGTCGGTGACCGAAAACGGCGTCGCCACCACGCGTTCGGCGGGCACGGCCGACAATCTCGGCGTCGAGCTGGAGGGCAATCTGCGGTTGGGGCAGATGCTGTCGCTGTTCGGGACCTTCGCCTGGCTCGACGGCGGGATCGGCGACGACGCGGCCAACGGCGTGTTCGCCGGCAACCGCTTCCGTTTGCAGCCCGACATGACCGCGTCCGCCGGTGCGAACCTGCGCGTGCCGATGGGGTCGGCGACCTTCTATGCCGTGCCCAACCTGACCTATCGTTCGAAGGTGTTCTTCGAACTGCCGAACCGCGAGGCGATCGCGACGCCGGGCTATACGCTGTTCAACCTGCGCGCCGGGGTGGAGCTGAACGACCGCTTCACCATCGGCGGCTTCGCGCGCAACCTGACCGACAAGCGTTACCTGATCGATGCGGGCAATACCGGCGGCGGCTTCGGCGTGCCGACATATATCCGGGGCGAGCCGCGCTTCTATGGCGTGGAACTGGGCGCGCGGTTCTGAAGCCGCACAGCCTTCCCGTTCGTCCTGCGTAGCCGCTGAGCTTGTCGAAGCGGCGTGTCGAAGGACTGCCCAGGGTGCTTCGATACGAGCCTTCGACAAGCTCAGTCTCTACTCGGCACGAACGGCGGGGGTAGGTACGACACACAAAAAACGCCGGTGTCGCAGATCGCGGCACCGGCGCAGTCTCCAGAGAGGTCAGAAGCTGAAGCGGGCGGTCGCCGAAATGGTGCGGCCGTTGATCGATCGCGCACGGACGATGCCGTTCGCGGGAATCGCGCCTTCCTCCGCCTCGGTCAGCCCGATCACGTCGAACAGGTTGTTCGCATTGACCGAGAACTGGACCTGGTCCGCCGGGCGGAACTGGACGATGGCGTTGACCTGCGTATAGCCCGGCAGCTTCAGCTGGTTGCTGTCCTGCGCATAGCTGTCGGTGGTCCCGACGACGTTGGCGCCCAGCGTGAAGCGGTCGAAATCGACCTGCGGCGTGGCGGAGAACACGAACGCCGCCTGCCGCCGCGGCCGGTTGCCGACCGTGTCGGGGTTGACCGCATCGCCGACGATCTTCGCATCGGTCCACGTACCCCCCGCGGTCAGGCTGAACGGCCCCTGCCGCACGCTGCCCTCCAGCTCGACGCCGTAGGCGCGGTAGTTGCGGTCGAAGAAGCGCTGCGTCGTCGCCTCGAAATTCTGCTCCTCGGTCCGCGCCCAGAAGCCGGTGGCATAGAACGACACGCCGTTCGCGCGATACTTCACCCCCGCTTCGGCCTGGCGCACGATGTCGACCGCCGCATCGCTGTTGAGCAGGCCGCCGGTGGTGGTGCTGACCGCCGGGCCGAACAGCAGGCGGTCGGCATTGGCGCGCCCGCCACGGCTGTAGCGGCCGAACACCGCGAGGTCGGGGCTGATCCGATAATTGGCACCCAGCGAATAGGACCAGTAGTCGAAGTCGTAGTCGACCGGTGCCGCGCTGTTCAGCGGGATCACCGCGACCCGGCGTTCGGCGTCGGAGATCACGCCGTCGCCATTGATGTCGCGGGTGACGATACCGACGCGCCCACCGCCCAGATCGGCGCCGGCAACGCTGCCCTTGGCCGAACCGAAATCATAGCGGACCGACCCGTCGAGCGTCAGCGCACCGCCCGACCAGTTCAGCGACGCGAACGGGGCGTTGGTGTCGTAGTTCAGGTCGTAGCTGCGGCGGCAGCATCCGCCGAAATAGCTGGCGGCATAGCCGTACACGCCGTTCTGGGTGATCGCCTGTCCGGCCGCGTTGCGGACGTCGACCAGCGCGGCATCGCCGCCGCCGACCACGTCGGACAGCAGCGACGTCCACAGCCAGTCGGTATCGATCGTCTGGCGCGACTTGTAGAAGCCGCCGGTGACGCCCAGCGTCCCGCCGCCCAGCGCGATGTCGTGGGTCAGGCGGAAATCGTTGGTGATGTTGTCGAGGCTGTTGAGCTTCGTGTCGAACACCACGATCTGCGCCAGCAGGCCGTTGCCGTTCAGCGCCGCCGGATTGGCGATCACGCGGCCGGCATCGGGGCCCGTCGCATAGCGCAGCGTCGCGCCCGCCCCGGCCAGCGCGGTGGCGATGGTCGCGGCCGAATCGACGGCGGCGGGGAAGTTCGAGATGAAGCGTCCGGAAATGTCCGAATAGCGGAAGCGGTTGGTGACGTTCCACCCGTCGGCCACCGCGAACTGCGTTTCGAAGCCGACCGACTTGACCAGCGGATGCTGCCCGTCGCGGATGTCGTTGACGACCGGATTGTTGTTGCCGTCCAGCGTCAGGTTGCGGGTGATGTTCGGCGAATGCAGCGTGTCGCCGTTGATCGAGAAACCGGCGATCTCGCTGTATTTCGGATCGTCGTTGGTGCCGCTGACCCGGATCGGGTTGGGCAGATAGGCGATGGCGCGATCGTCGAGATACTTGCCGTACAGCCGGACATAGCCGCCGGCGAACTCCTTCGTCACGTTCAGCTTGATCTGGCCGCCGCGATTGGCGTCGTAGCCGGCCTCGCGCGGGCCTTCGCCGAAGCGGTAGAAGCCGCCGACATGGACGCGCAGGCTGTCGGAGAGCCGCTTGTTATAGGCGAAGTCGGTGCGGAAATCGCGATAGTCGATGCCGAACGACCCCTGCACCACGCCGCCCTCGCGCTCGCCGGTGTCGGAGATCAGGTTGATGACGCCGCCGGGCGAGTTCGACGCGAAGGTCGAGGCCGAACCGCCGCGGATCGCCTCCACGCGGGCGACGTTCAGGTCGGCGCGCAGGAAGATGTCGGCATTGCCGAAGGTGATGTCGCCATATTCGAGGATCGGCAGCCCGTCTTCCTGCAACTGCAGGAACTTGGACCCGCCCGATGCGACGGGCAGGCCGCGCACCGCGATGTTGGCGTTGCCTTCGCCGCCCGAGCTTTCCGAGCGGACGCCGGGGATGTTGCGGAACAGTTCGGCGACCGAACGCGGTGCGGTCGCCTGCAACGTCGCCTGGTCGAGCGAACTGACCGATACCGAGCTGTCGAGCCGGTTCTGGCCGCGGGCGACGCCGGTGACGATAATGTCCCCGTCCGCCTGCGCGGTGTCGTCGGCAGGGGGGACCGCCTCGGGCGCGGGGGTGTCGGCGACCTGTGCGAGCGCGGGCAGCGGCAGCGCGAGTGCGGTCGACGCGAGCAGAATATGGAACGCCTTCATGGTCCCCTCCTTACGGGTATCGGGCCGGCTCCTGCCGGCGTCTCGACTCGCCTTTTACGCTGATTGCAAACGATTGCAACATTCTCTGCAATCGTTTGCCATTTCCGTTGTATCGGACAGGTGTTGTGGCAATCTGGCCACACTCCGGGCGGCGTCACCGATCGGTAACGGACGTGTAACCAACCTGCCACGGGGTCGGGGCAGGGGCGGACCCCACGGGAAGCGGCAAGCTTCCGAGGGGAAAGACACATGGTTGCTATTTTTGCCCGGTCCACGCGGGCCGTCGTCGTGCGCGCGCTGTTGAGCGGTGCCGCCATCCTGCCCGGCAGCGCGTTCGCCGGGCCGGTGCCGGACGGGGAGGTGGTCCCGGTCGCCGCGGCCGTTCCCGAAGAGGAAGTGTCGGAAATCGTGGTGCGCGGCAGCCGCCCCATCGCCGAATCCGAAGCCGCCGCGCTCGAAATCCAGCGCAACAGCCCGGCGCTGGTGTCGGTCATCGCGTCCGATGCGGTCGGCCGCCTGCCCGACCAGAACGTCGCGCAGGCGATCAGCCGCCTGCCCGGCGTCGCGGTCGAACGCGACCAGGGCCAGGCGCGCTACGTCAACCTGCGCGGTGCGCCCAAGCGCTGGACGACGCTGTCGTTCGACGGCGTCAACGTGGTCAGCCCCGAAGGGCGCGCCGCCCGGTTCGATTCGATCCCGTCGGCGATCGCCAGCCAGATCATCGTCCGCAAGGCGGTGACCCCCGACATGGTCGGCGAGACGATCTCGGGCAATATCGACATCATCACCCGATCGGGGTTCGACCAGAACGGTTTCCACGTCGCGGGCAAGGCCGGCTACGGCATCGTCGAGTTGGGCAACCGCCGCGAATTCGAAGGATCGCTGGTCGTGTCCGACCGGTTTGATACCGGTATCGGCGAATTCGCCATCGCCTCCTCGGCCAGCCTGTACCGGCGCGGCATGGTGACCGACAATTTCGAGACCGACTGGGAAACGGTGGGCGAGGACCGCCGCCCGGGCTTCATCGACCGCATCTGGGCACGCGAGACCGAGAACAAGCTCTACCGCCTCGTCCGCAAGAATTATGCGCTGTCGACCCGGCTCGACTGGAAGCCCGCGCCCGGCCACCGCATCTTCGCCGAAACCATCTATTCGGCGTTCCAGGACGACGAACAGCGCAACAACTACATCGTCGATCTCGACGACCGGCAGTCGAACGTTCCGACCGGCACCGCCGCCTGCACCGTCAACGCGACGCCCGCGGCGGGCACGACCGGCTATGCCGATGTGTGCACCGGCAATACCCCGCTGAAGGGCACGGTGTACGGCATCGACCTGAATTCGAACTTCACCGTGCGCGCCTACAAGCAGTCGGTGTTCACCAACACGCTGGGCGGCGACCACGATCTCGACGCATGGCGCGTGTCGTGGCGGGCGAACTATACCCGCTCGATCGACGACCGGACCCAGCCGGCGCAGTTGAACTACGACAGCCCATCCTTCGGCACCAACGGCACCAACGCCACCAATCGCCTGACCGTCGGTTACGACTTCACCGATCCGCAGCTGGCGAGGATCGAGCTGTTTCGCACCATCCGCAACGCCAACGGCACGCTGGCGCGCGGTGCCCGCGTCACCGCGATCGAGGATTTCCCGCGCACGCTCGGCCGACTGCGTTCGCTGATCGCGGCCGACACGACCGACGCCTATACCGCGCGCGTCGACGTGCAGCATGACGTCGACGGCCTGTTCGGCGAAAAGACGACCTTCGCCGCCGGACTGCGCTTCGACGACCGGACCAAGTCGGTCGACGAACGGCTGCTGGAACTCAACGCGACCCAGCTCGCGACGGCGGGATTTCCCACCGGCTATGCGCAGATCGCGATCCCCGGCGGCTTCCAAGGCGAGATACCGCTCGGCTACACCTTCCAGTATTTCGGCCGCGACAAGATCCTCGACCTTGTCGACCGCGCCAGGACGGTCGGGCGCTATGTCGACCAGACCGCCAATCTGTACGACGTGAACGAGCGCATCTATTCCGCGTACGGCATGGCCACCGTCACCACCGGCTGGGGCAATGTCATCGGCGGCGCGCGGATCGAGCATATCCGCAACAGGTCGTCGGCGTTCCTGAACGGCAATGCCGCCACCCCGCTGACCGTCGATCGCGACATCACGCTGGTCTATCCCAGCCTGCACATCAATTACGACGTGAACGACCGGATGAAGGCGCGGCTATCGTTCAATACCGGCGCGGCGCGGCCCGATTACGACCAGCTGCGGCCGAACCTGACCTATGTCGACCTTGCCGAGGGGCAGGGTACGATTTCGGGCGGCAATCCCGATGCGAAGCCCGAAAAGGCGATGGGCGTCGATGCCTATGTCGAATACTACGTCGCGCCGGCCGGGTTCCTGTCGTTCGGCGCCTATTACAAGCGGCTGCGCGACGTGCTGTTCGACACCAGCCGCACGTTCAACAGCAACATCCTCAATTTCGGCGGCACCGACCGTTCGCAATATGATTTTTCGACGATCGACAATGGCGGCAACGGGTCGATCCTCGGCATCGAGGGCGCGATCCAGCAACAACTCGATCCGTTCGTCGGCGATCTCGGCCTGCCCGACTGGGTAGGCGGGTTCGGCGTCCAGCTGAACGCGACCCTCAACCGCAGCCGCGCCGAAACGCCGGACGGCCGCCGCGTGCCGCTGCCGGGCGCGTCGGACGCGGTCTACAATGTCGGGCTCTATTACGAGAAATACGGCTTCTCGGCGCGGGTCCAGTATCAGAACCGGTCGCGCTGGCTCGACGAACTCGGCGCGTTCGAGGACATCAACGGGCTGAGCCGCCCGGTCGACGGTGGCGATTTCTATTGGGCGAAGGATAATGAACTCGACGCGTCGGTCCGCTATGCCGTCACCCGCAACGTCGAACTCTACGGCAATTTCAGCAACCTGCTGAACGGTCCGGGCCGCCGCTACGTTCGCGATACCCGCTACACGATCGAGCACGAGACGTTCGGTCGCCGGTATCAGGCCGGCGTGCGGGTGAACTTCTGATGCGGCTGGCGCTATATCTCGCAGTGCTGCTCGGCGGGTGCGCAGTGACGCCCCGGCCGGCGGCGACACCCCCGGTCGTGCCGATCGTCGCGGCGGTGGCGGAGACCGATCCGGTCGATACCGCCGCCGATGCTGCCGACGATCCCGCCATTTGGCGCAACCGGCGGGTGCCCGCGGAAAGTCTGGTGATCGGCACCGACAAGAAGGCCGGCATCCATGTCTACGACCTGTCGGGCAAGCGGCTGAGCTTCACGCCCGCAGTGCGGCTGAACAATGTCGACCTGCGCGAGATCGGCAACCGGGTCATCGTCGCCGCGAGCGACCGGGCGGACGAGACACGGGCGCATGTCGCGCTGTTTACGCTCGACACCGTGGCGAGGAAGCTGGTGTCGATGGGGCGTTACCCGGTCGGTGCCGGCGAGGCCTATGGCATGTGCCTGTGGACCCGTGCGCGCGACAGGGCGCTGTTCGGCTTCGTCGTGATGAAGGACGGGCGGATCGATCAGGTGTCGATCGATGCCACGCCCGGTGCGACGCCGGTGGTGCGGACCGTGCGGTCGATGAAGGTCGGTACCCAGGCCGAGGGCTGCGTCGTCGACGACCGGACCGGTACGCTATACGTCGCCGAGGAGGATGTCGGGCTGTGGCGCTTCGCCGCCGATCCCGCCGCCCCGGTCGACGGCACGGCGATCGCGAAGGTCGACGGCACGACGCTGGTCGCCGATGCCGAGGGGCTGGCGCTGGCACCGCGTGGCCGCACCGGCGGCTATTTGGTCGTCAGCAGCCAGGGTGACAATGCCTATACCCTCTACCGCCTGCCCGCCGTGACCTATGCCGGACGCTTCCGCATCGGTGGTGGCGCGATCGACGGCACCAGCGAAACCGACGGGATCGAGCTGATCCCCGGCAATTTCGGGCCACGCTTTCCCAGGGGGCTGTTGGTGGCGCAGGACGGCGACAACGCGCCGGAGACGCAGAACTTCAAGTTCGTGTCGTGGGGCGATGTGTTGAAGGCGCTGCGGCTCAAGTAGCCTGTCCAAAAACGTCACCCCAGCCTTCGCAGGGGTGACGTTTGTTGGGTTCCGGATCGACTATCGCTGCGCGCGCGGCTTCCACGTGATGACGCGGTAGATATAGGCCAGCACGATCGCGACCGACATCGCGATCGCCACCGGCCCGACATAGCGGTCGAGCTGTTCGAAATTCGACCCCAGCCAGAGCCCGGCATAGGCGAGCACCGCGTTCCAGATGATGCTGCCGGTGAAGGTCGCGAGGAAGAAGCGCCAGCGCGGCATGCACGCCATGCCGGCGGGCAGCGAGATCATCGTCCGGAACGTCGGCATGAAGCGGAAGATGAAAACCGTCTTGCCGCCATGTTTGCGGAAGAAGCGGTGGAGCTTCTCCACATCCTCCCACTCGACCGTGAGCCATCGGCCCCAGCGATCGACGAACGGCCGCAACCCCTGATAGCCGAAGCGCCGCCCGATCGCGTACCAGAAGTAATTGCCTGCGGTCGTGCCCGCCGTGCCCCACAGCAACAGCGGCACCATCGCCATGTCACCGCGCGCCACCGCCATCCCGCCAAGTCCCATGATGACCTCGGACGGGATCGGCGGGATGACGTTTTCCAGCGCCATCAGCAGGAAGATGCCGAGATAGCCGCCACGGGCGATGGCATCGAGGATGAAGGTCGTCATGGGGCTTGGGAACGTGTGGAGCGGGGTTTCGTGCCGTGGAGCGACCGCGTCGCCGCCGTCTCAGCCTGCCACAAGCGTCACCCCAGCCTGCGCTGGGGTGACGCTTGTGGGCAGAAGGACTTACCGTCCCGCCACCCGCGCCTCGATCGCATCCCAGATCATGCCCGCCACGTCGGTCCCGTCGAACTTCTCGATCGCGACGATCCCGGTCGGCGAGGTCACGTTGATCTCGGTCAGCCATTCGCCGCCGATCACGTCGATCCCGACGAAGATCAGCCCGCGGCGCCTGAGTTCCGGCCCGAGCGCGGCGCAGATTTCGCGCTCGCGCGGCGTCAGTTCGGTCTTGGCCGCGGTGCCGCCGACGGCAAGGTTGGAGCGGATTTCACCCGCGCCCGGCAGGCGGTTGACCGCGCCCGCGACCTCGCCGTCGACCAGCACGATGCGCTTGTCGCCCTTCGCGACCGCCGGCAGGAACGCCTGCACCATATGCGGTTCGCGATAGGCGGTGTTGAACACCTCGATCAGCGACGACAGGTTCTGCGCATCGGCGTCGATCTTGAAGATCGCCTTGCCGCCATTGCCGTGCAGCGGCTTGACCACGATCGATCCGTGTTCGTTCAGGAACGCGCGCGCCTCGTCGACCGAGCGGGTGATGAGCGTCGGCGGCATGAAGCGCTGGTAATCGAGCACGAACAGCTTTTCGGGTGCGTTGCGCACCGATGCCGGATCGTTGACGACCAGCGTCCGATCCGAAATGCGCTCCAGCAGGTGCGTCGCGGTGATGTAGCCGAGGTCGAAGGGCGGGTCCTGCCGCATCAGCACGACATCGGCCTGCTCGCCGAGGTCGAGGCTGACGGGATCGCCGAATGCGAAATGGTCGCCGATCATCCGCTGCACCGTCACCGGCTGCGCTCGGGTCCATACCCGGTCGCCCGACTGATTCAGGTCTTCGGGGCTGTAATGGAACAGCCGATGCCCCCGCGCCTGTGCGGATAGCATCAGGGCGAAGGTCGAATCGCCCGCGATGTTGATACCGGCAATGGGGTCCATCTGGACGGCGACGGTCAGCGACATGAGGTACACTCCGATTGATTGCCAATCAGGTAGGGGGGCGGGGAGCGAAAGTCACGTCGGGTCAGGATCGGCATGCAGTGCGCTGCACACAGGGCTGTCGTTACATTCCCCGGTCGTCACTCCCGCGCAGGCGGAAGTCCATATGCGCTGACCTCGTGAATCCAGCCCGGACGTGGGCGGATATGGATTCCCGCCTGCGCGGGAATGACGAAAATGCCTTGGGTCGCCACGATGGCGATCCGCCCTAGCGCAGCGGCTTGCCCGAATCCTTCCACCGGTCGAGCACCTGCGATTCCGCGGGCAACTTCGAACTCTCTTCGGGCAACGGCGTGGCGCTTGCGATCGGTGTCGGAGGAGTGAGGACGGCCGGCGGCACCAGCGGCACCGTTTCGACCGGAACCGTCTGCAACGGCGGCGGCGGGGGCAGGGCGCGCAGCGGGCCGGGGGGCGGTTCGATGCCGGTATAGCGATCGGTGAACGCAGCGGGGGTTCCCCACCACCCTTTCCACCGATGGAAGAAATGCGCGCCGAACACGCCGGTCATCACCAGCGAACGGTTCCACGACGGGGTGACGGCATAGGTATGGTAATGCGTCGCCAGCCCGACGGGCGCGAACACGTCGCCGGCCAGCGCCCGCGCGGCGACCCGGCGCGATCGCAGCCAGACCGCCGGCGCCGGTACCCGTGCCATCGCGCCGTCGCAGGCGAAGCTGAACTGGCAGACCGGCCGGTCCGATCCCTGAAACACCACGCCGCACACGCTGGCGGGAAAGGCGGGGTGGCGCACGCGGTTCAGCACGACCTGCGCCACCGCACGCTGGCCGTCATCGGGTTCGTTGCCCGCCTCGTAATAGATCGCGGTGGTCAGGCATTGCAGCGCGCGAGCACGGTCGAGCTGGGTGCCGCGCAGCACGAACGGGCGGGCGGGACGGATCGACGCGTCGCCCAAGTCGCCGGCATCGGCATAGGCCGGCAGCGCGGGGAGCGGTGCGGTGCCGGTCTCGCCGCGCCGCACCGGTGCGGCGAGCAGCAGCTGCGCAGCACCGGGGAAATGATCGTCGGCCTCATAGCCGGTGGCGGCGGCTGGCGGCGCGGGTGCCCGGGCACGCTGGTCGAGCGCCGCGATCCCGGCCCGCGCGCCGAATGCGCCGACGACCAGCAGCATGATGCCGCCGCCGAGGATGCGCGTACGCCGGGGGAGATTCGCGAGGATCGCCATCGGGCGGGGTGTAGCGGAAATGGTTTCCGAAATCCTCTTCGGCACCGGGGACCAGCGCAGTTTGCGGCGGTCCCCGGCGTCGGGGAGGATTTACTTCGCCCCGAAGTCCGCGCGGCCGAAATCCACCGCCGCCGCCGGGATCACCACCAGTTGCGGATAGGCCGCGCGCAGCGGTTCGAGGAACTGCTTCGCGTCGCCGACCACGACGATGTTCGCCACCTTGGGGTCCATCACCTGCGCTGCCGCCTGCTGCACCGCCGCCGGACCGACCGCCTCGATCGAGGGCAGGAAGGTGGCGATGCGCGCCAGCGGCACGCCGTCGGCAATATAGGTGACGATGGTGCCGGCGATGCCGCTGGTCCGTTCGATCGTCCGGCCGAAATTGCCGGTCAGCACCGCCTTCCGCGTCGCCAGTTCGGCTTCGGGCGCGGCCTCGGCCCCCAGGCGGCGCATCTCGTCGGTGATGATCTTTACGACTTCGGGCGCGGACGGGTTCTTCGTCTGGGTCGCGGCGCTTACCACCCCGCCGCCCCGACGTGCATCCAGTTCCGAACGCGCGCCATAGGCGAGGCCGCGCTTGATGCGGATTTCCTGGTTCAGCCGTGACGAAAAGCCGACGCCCAGCGTCGCATTGGCGACCGCCGCCGGGAAATAGCTGCTGTCGCTGCGCCGGATGCCGGAGCGGGCGACGACGACGCCGGCCTGTCCGGCGTCGGGCATGTCGACCACGATCACGCGGGTGCTCAGCTGCGGCGAGGGCGGTGCGCCGGGCGGCGAGATCGGTGCGGGTGCCGCCGCGCCCGACTGCCAGTCGCCGAACAGCCGTTGCGCCAGCGCCATGCCGGCATCGGCACTCAGGTCGCCGACCAGCACCAGTGTCGCCTTTCCGGGCTGCCATGCAGCGCGATAGGCGGCGGTCACGTCGTCGCGCGTAATCGCCTTCAGCGTGGTCGGCGTGCCGCTGGCGGGATGGCCATAGCCCGAATACGGACCGAACACGGCATTGTCGGCGATCAGGGCGGACAGCTTCCCCGGATCGGTCAGCGCGACGCTGACCCCGTCGATCGTCCGCGTGCGCAGCCGGTCGATCTCGCCCTGCGCGAACGCCGGGTTGCGCGCGACATCGGCGAGGATGGCGAGCGCCGGCGCCACCTGTGCCGATCCGACGGTCAGCGTCACGTTCTGCGAATCCCAGCCGGCACCGCTGCCGATGCTGCCGCCCAGCGATTCGACCGCGCGCGCGATCTCGGTCGCCGATCGGGTCTTCGTGCCCTGCGTCAGCAGACCGGCGGTCAGTTCGCCGACGCCGGCACGTCCGTTCGGGTCCCGCGCCGCGCCGCCGTCCGCGACCAGCGCGGCGGTGACGACCGGCAGTCCGCGCTTCTCGACTACGACGACGCGCATGCCGTTGGGCAGACGATGTTCAACCGGCACCGGGATGGCGACCTGCACCGGTGCGGCGGGGGCGGGGGGCAGGATGCGCTGTCCGT
>NZ_JASCXF010000052.1:0-30113 GCF_030062225.1 Sphingomonas sp. 2R-10 | reverse complement strand
CCACCAGCCTGCGGCTGGTCCCCCTCCCCGTGCCGGGGAGGATATCGAGTCGCCCCGCCGGCGGTCCCCCTCCCCAAGCATGCTTGGGGAGGATTGAAAGGAACATCATGGACTTCCTCTCGATCCTGTCGATCTTCGTCCTTGCCTGCTTCGTCGGCTATTATGTCGTCTGGTCGGTGACGCCCGCGCTGCATACGCCGCTGATGGCGGTGACCAACGCCATTTCCTCGGTCATCATCGTCGGCGCGCTGATCGCCGCTGCTGCTGCCGGCGTGCCGGGGGCGAAGTGGCTGGGGCTGCTGGGCGTGGTGCTGGCCAGCATCAACATCTTCGGCGGGTTCGCCGTCACCGAACGCATGCTCGCCATGTACAAGAAGAAGGGGTGAGGGGGATGCACGAGGCCGCACCGGTCAATCCATGGGTCGCGCTCGCCTATCTGATCGCGGGGGTGTGCTTCATCCTCGCGCTGCGCGGGCTGTCGTCGCCCGCGACCAGCCGGCGGGGCAATCGCCTCGGCATGATCGGCATGGGGATCGCGGTGCTGACCACGATTGTCACGCACCTGCCGATGCAGTCGACATTTGATGGCAGAAATTTCGCATTTGATGACGGCGGGTTGGCGCTGTTTGATACGGTCACCTTCGCCGAGATCCTCGCCGCGATCGCGATCGGCGCAGTCATCGGCCTGACCACCGCCAAGCGGATCGCGATGACTGCGATGCCGCAGCTCGTCGCCGCCTTCCACTCGCTGGTCGGGCTGGCCGCCGTGCTGGTCGGGATCGCCGCGTACCTGAACCCGCAGGCGTTCGGCATCGCGTCGATGGTGATCCCGATGATCGGACAGCCCTTCGCGGTCATCAACCCGGTCAGCAAGGTCGAAATGGGCCTTGGCGTCGCGATCGGCGCGATCACCTTTTCGGGATCGGTCATCGCTTTCCTGAAACTGAACGGGTCGATGTCGGGCAAGCCGATCCTGCTGCCCGGCCGGCACGTCATCAACCTCGTCACGCTGGCCGCGATCCTGCTGCTGGTCGCGCAGTTCGCCCATACCCAGGCGACGTGGCCGTTCTGGGCGGTGGTCGTGCTGTCGTTCGCGATCGGCTTCCTACTCATCATTCCGATCGGCGGCGCGGACATGCCGGTCGTGGTGTCGATGCTCAACAGCTATTCGGGCTGGGCGGCGGCGGCGATGGGCTTCACCCTCGGCAACACCGCGATGATCGTCACCGGCGCGCTGGTCGGGTCGTCGGGTGCGATCCTGTCCTACATCATGTGCCGGGCGATGAATCGCAGCTTCATCAGCGTGATCGCCGGCGGCTTCGGCGCTACCGACAGCGGCGGGGGCGGGGTGGCGGCGATCGACCGGCCGTGGAAGCGCGGTTCGGCCGAGGACGCAGCGTTCCTGATGCAGCAGGCCGAACAGGTCATCATCGTTCCCGGATACGGCATGGCGGTGGCGCAGGCGCAGCATGCGCTGCGCGAAATGGGCGACAAGCTGAAGGAACATGGCGTCCGCGTGAAATATGCGATCCACCCGGTCGCGGGGCGGATGCCGGGGCATATGAACGTGCTGCTGGCCGAGGCGAACGTTCCTTATGACGACGTGTTCGAGCTGGAGGACATCAACAGCGAGTTCGCGCAGACCGACGTCGCCTTCGTCATTGGCGCCAACGACGTGACCAATCCGGCGGCCAAGACCGACAAGACCTCGCCGATCTACGGCATGCCCGTCCTCGACGTCGAAAAGGCGAAGACGGTGCTGTTCATCAAGCGGTCGATGGGCGGCGTCGGCTATGCCGGGGTCGATAACGAGGTCTTCTACCGCGACAAAACTATGATGCTGCTGGCGGACGCCAAGAAGATGGTCGAGGAGATCGTGAAGGCGATGGACTGAGCCCGGCGGGGCTCGCCATCGCCGCCCGTCCGCCCTACGCTATCCGTATACTGTACGGTGGCGAGGGGGGACGGTTTGACGGGATTCGCAGGGTTCGACGAACAGGGCACGCGGCGGGCGGTGATCGTCGCCGACGATGCACTCGCCCGTGACGACGCGGCGGAAGCGGCGCGCGCCGCCGGGGTGACGGTGGCCGGCACGATCGGCTTCGCCGGGCTGGCGACGGCGCTGGCCGACCTGTCCCATGCCGATGTGCTGCTGGTCGAGGCAGCCGGGGTGGCGACGGCGTCGCTCGAACAGGCGCTGCCGTTGCTGGCGGACCGTGCGGCGCGCGACCGGGCGCAGCTGGTGGTCAGTTTTCCGATCGAGGCGCTCGACGTCGTCGGCGCGCTGCTGCTGGGCGGGCCGGCGACGCTGCTGTGCGAGGCGCGTCCCGACGAGCGCGTCGCCGAAATCGCATTCGGCGGGGCGGTGGGCAGCGGGATGCAGGCCGCCGAGCGCGATGCCGAGCGGCTGCGGCGGCTGAACGCCGAGGTCGCACGGATCGCCCATGCACTGCTCAGGCTCAGCCGCGAGGGCGGGGACGAGGGGGTACGCGACCGATCGGCGGACTTCGTCGCGCCGTCCGCCGACGATGCGGGTCCCGCCGACATCGCCGCCGCGACCGTTCGCGGCGCGATCCGCGCGCGGCGGATGCGCGACCAGTTCCTGCCGAAGGACCTGTTCGCCGATCCGGGCTGGGACATGCTGCTCGACCTGTTCGCCGCGCGGCTGGAGGGGAGCCGGGTATCGGTATCGAGCCTGTGCATCGCCTCGGCCGTGCCGCCGACCACCGCGTTGCGCTGGATCACGACGCTGACCGATGCCGGGTTGCTGATGCGCCGCGAGGACCCGAGCGACCGCCGCCGCGCCTTCATCGTGCTGACCGCGCGCGGCGTGGCGGGAATGGAGGGCTATGCGCAGGCGGTGGCAAAGGCCGGGCTGGGCTGGGCGTAGGGAGGGCGCTCCCTCGCGTGTGATTGGTTTGTCAGCCCGTCGCCGCGGACTTGATCGAGACCTCTGCGAAGGTTTCGATCAGAGCCAGCGCCTCGCCGTACCCCGGCGGAGGCCAGGGTCCAGTTGGAAAGGCTTTTCCGTATCTTACCAGCGCCCCCCAACTGGGCCCCGGCCTTCGCCGGGGTACGGATTGATGACTTTTGCAGAGGTGTCGCCGTTTCCGGGGTGACGGTTGCCAGCTTGTCGTCATCGCGTGGTTTAACCGGGAGATCCCGGCTTCCGCCGGAATGACGTTTGGGGCGCAGGGAACCGGGTCGGGTAAGGGCGTCCGCGCCAGCGTCCCGTCGTCATTCACGTCGCCCCGGCGAAGGCTGGGGCACCCCGCCTGGAAAGCGCTACCGGTCGCCGGGAACGTCCGGAAATGTCCGGATCAACCGCCCCGCGCCCGCCATGCCGTCAGTCGTGGCGAAGCCACGCCTTGTGGCATGGCTTCGGCCCGCTGGCCGCGCTTGCGCTGTCGTGTGCTGCCTTTGCAGCACATCGTTGCGCTGCGCGGTGGTGGGCGCTGACGGGCTCGAACCGCCGACCCTCTCGGTGTAAACGAGATGCTCTACCAACTGAGCTAAGCGCCCCCTGACCGGGAGAGGTGCGGCATACCGTGGTTTGCCGCGGTTGCAACAGGGTTTTGCATGTCGGGCGACCGTCGGTGCGCCCGACATGCGCCGTCTTATTTTTCTTCCTTCCACACATCGACGCCCGCCGCCTTCGGCTCGCCGATCGCGCCCTGCCCGGCGAGGCTGTGGTCGGTGTCGTCGGCCAGCGTGTCGAGGTGCATCCACCGCTTCACGATCGGCGACAGCAGCAGCACGACCACGCCGATGCCGATCGTCCACCAGCCGATGCTGCTATAGACCGACAGCGTGCCTTCCTTGGTCATTTCGCCGCCTTCGCCGCCGGTCGCCTCGCCGATCTTGCCCGCGACGAAATTGCCGACCGCCGTCATGTAGAACCATGCGCCCATGATGAGGCTGGCGAGGTGCTTGGGTGCCAGCCGGTTCATCGCCGACAGCCCGACCGGCGACAGGCACAGCTCGCCGGTCGTCTGGAAGAAGTAGATCAGGAACACGAACAGCACCGGCGTCGCGATTTCCGGGCCCACGGTCCGCGCGCCCCACACGAACACGAGGAACGAGAAGCCGACCTGCAACAGCGCCAGCGCGAACTTGGCCGGAGCCGAGGGTTCGCGGTTGCGCTTCGCCAGCGCCACCCACAATGCCGCGAAGATCGGCCCGAGCAGCACGATGTAGATCGCGTTGATTGACTGGAACAGCGACGCGGGCACGCCGCCGCGATCGACATAGCGGTCGGTGTAGAGGTTGAGCGATCCGCCGGCCTGTTCGAACAGCCCCCAGAAGACCGGGTTCAGCGCGATCAGGAACAGGATGGCGAACATCCGCTCGCGTGGTTCCTTGGGCAGCTTGAACGATTCGAACAGGACATAGGCAAGCAGCGCTACGCCCGAGATGATCAGCAGCGTCTCGATCACCGACTGATACTGGATCAGTGCCCAGATCACGCCGATCGCCGCGACGCCGAGGCCATACAGCCCCCATTCGGTCGCCCTGGTCAGCGGCCGCGGGGCCTCGCCCTGGCCCTTCAGCAACGGCTTGCCCAGCACGAACACGATCAGGCCGAGCAGCATGCCGATGCCCGCCGCGCCGAAGCCGTACGACCAGCCATAGGTTTCGCCGAGGAAGCCCGCGAAGATCACGCCCAGCGCCGCGCCGACGTTAATGCCGACATAGAAGATGGTGTAGGCGCCGTCGCGGCGCAGGTCGGTGCGGCTGTAGAGCTGTCCGACGATCACCGAGATGTTGGCCTTCAGGAAGCCCGACCCGACGATGATGCAGGCGAGCGCCGCCCAGAAGATGTTTATCGCGGGATCGGCCTGCTTGAGCAGCGGGTCGGTGACGCCGGTCTGCCCCTCGAACGCCATCAGCAGATGGCCGACCGTCAGGATCACCGCGCCGAACAGCACCGCCTTGCGCTGTCCCAGATAGCGGTCGGCGAGATAGCCGCCCAGCACCGGGGTGATGTACACCAGCGACGTGTAGGCGCCGTAGATCAGGTTGGATTCGCCGTCGCCGAATAGCCAGTGCTTGGTCAGGTAGAAGATCAGCAGCGCGCGCATGCCATAATAGGAAAAGCGTTCCCACATCTCGGCGAAGAACAGGACGTACAGCCCCTTGGGATGGCCGGCGAATTCCTCGCCCTTGCTCGCGGCGGCGACGCCGCCCAGCACCAGAAGCAGGATCAGGAATCCCGCCGCGATCGATGGAATGATGGGTAGGCCGAACAAGGATACATCCCCCGATAAGAAACCGGCGCGTCCGCCGCCTCTGTCGGGCGGGGCACGCGCATGGCCGCGAGCCTAACGGCGAAAATCGCGATGCCAAGCGGGATTGTTGCGATTGTGACGATGCGTTGCCCGGTGGTTGGCGTCGGGAGCGGTGGCGCCTACATCGCCGCCATGATCTTCAACGACCGCTCTTCGCTGCTCAGCCACCTGCGCACCCGCCGTTCGGGCAAGCCGCGCGACATGGTGGCCCCCGGACCCACCGGGGCCGAGATCGACGCGATGATCGCCATCGCCGCGCGTACGCCCGATCATGGCAAGCTGGCGCCGTGGCGGTTCATCGTCGTGCCGGAAGATCGCCGGGCGGCGTTCGGCAAGCTGCTGCGAAGCGCTTTCGTCGCCGGGAACCCGCAGGCCACGAGCGCGCAGCTGGAGGCGTGCGATCGCTTCGCGGAAGAAGGCGCGGCGCTGATCGTCGTGCTGTCGTCGCCGGTCGACAGCCATATCCCGCGCTGGGAACAGGAATTGTCGGCCGGCGCCGCGACGATGAACCTGCTCCACGCCGCACACGCCATGGGCTATGTCGCGAGCTGGCTGACCGGCTGGGCGGCGTATAGCGACCAGGTGCGCGACGCCTTCGGCGGCCCCGACGAACGCATCGCCGGGTTCGTGTATTTCGGGTCGCCGGGACGGCCGCTCGACGAACGGCCGCGTCCCGATCTGGCGCGCGTCCGTACGGTCTGGGCGAGCTGAACGATGGACTTTCCCGCCCGTTGCTGTATTAAGTCAGCATGACAGCGATCGACCACGAAGACACGCCCGTCTACCTCCGCCTGCGGGCGCTGATCGCCGCGGCGATCCTGCGTGGCGACTATCGCGCGGGCGACCAGCTGCCGTCGGTGCGGGCGTTCGCCGCCGAACATGGCGCCAACCCGCTGACCGTGGCGAAGGCGTATCAGACGTTCCAGGACGACGACTATGTCGAGGTCCGGCGCGGGGTGGGCATGTTCGTGCTGCCCGGCGCGATCGAGCGGCTGCGCGTCGCCGAGCGCGAGCGGTTCCTGACCGGCCATTGGCCGCGGATTCGCGCGCATATCGAGCTGCTGGGGCTTGACGCGCACACGCTGCTGGACGAACGCACCCCGGCCTGACCGGACCGTTGCGGCGAACCGGTATCGGGCATCGTCCAGCGCCCTTGCCCGTCCGGAACCATGTCGTACCGTTCCATCCTCGATACCCTTCGTAACGGAACCGTGGCGCGGTGGTGGCGTTCCCCTGTCGACAGGGAGAATGCCATGGAACGAACCGTCCTGCCATCGAAGCGGCTGCCGCTCTATGCGCTCCATGCGCGCAACAGTTGCCCCAGCTGCGGTGCCACGCAATGGTTCGTGGGGCGGGTCATCGCCGAATGCGCGTGCTGCGGCGACGCGCTGCCGATCAACCATGCCGCCCGCCCGGTGGAACTGACGAAGCTGCGGAACATCGCGGCGTAACCGCCGGTTAGTTCACCGCCAGTTGGTTCGACGTCGCCCCAGCAGAGGCTGGGGCATCCCGCGGCTAGGCGAGTACTCCATTACAACGAGATCCCAGCCTTCGCTGGGATGACGAATGTGGCACATGAGTGCCGGCCGGTGTGATTAGTCCGCCGAATTGCCCTTCATCGCCATCGCCCGCGCGTACAATTCCCGCCGGTCCAGCCCCAGCGCCTTCGCCACCTCGCCCGCCGCCTTCGACACCGGCAGCCGGGTCAGCGCCTCGCGCAGCGCCGCATCGGCATCGTCCGCCGTGGCGGGGGGCGGGGCGCCGGGCGGCGCGACGACGATCACGATCTCGCCCCGGGGCGGCGCATCGGCATAGCGCTGCGCCAGCACCGACAGCGTGCCCGTCACGCATTCCTCGAACCGCTTGGTGATCTCGCGCGCGACGCCCGCCTCGCGGTCGCCCAGCCCCTGCGCCAGCGCGGCGAGCGTCGCCGACAGGCGCGGGCCGCTTTCGTAGAAGACCAGCGTCGCACGGACGTTCGCGATCTCGGCGATCGATTCGGCGCGGGCATGGGCCTTGGGCGGCAGGAACCCGGCGAACAGGAACCGGTCGGTCGGCAGCCCGGCCAGCGTCAGCGCCGCCACCGCCGCGCACGGACCGGGGATCGTCACCACCGCATGGCCCGCCGCACGCGCATCGCGCACCAGCTTGTAGCCGGGATCGGAGATCAGCGGCGTGCCCGCGTCCGACACCAGCGCCACCGCTTCCGACGCCATCCGCGCGATCAGGCCGGGGCGCATCCCTTCGGCATTATGGTCGTGATAGGGCAGCATCGGCCGCTTGACGCCGATGTGGCGCAACAGCCCGGCGGTGACGCGGCTGTCCTCCACCGCGATGATGTCGGCGCGCGACAAAATATCGGCGGCGCGCGGACTTAGGTCTGCGAGATTGCCGATCGGGGTCGCGACGATGTAGAGGCCGGGTTCGAGTTTTTCGGTCATCAGGGGTAGGTCCATGGCAGACACGATAGCGCCGCGGCAATGGCGGCATCACATCGCGCGCGCCACGGCGCTGTTCGGGGCGGCATTGCTGGCGGGGTGCGCCACGCTGGTCCCCAGGGGCCCGGTCGAACAGGCACCGCCGCCGACCACCCGTCCGCAGCCGACCCGCCCCGATCCTGTGACCGGCGGCATCCCCGAGGATACCCAGCGCCACCGCGTCGCGCTGCTGGTGCCGCTGACCGGCCCCAATGGCGGTGTCGGACGGTCGATCGCCAACGCGACGCAGCTGGCGCTGCTCGACACGCGCAGCGAGCGGGTGCGAATCACCACCTACGACACCGCGGCCGGTGCCGGCCCCGCGGCGCAGCGCGCGATCGCGGAAGGCAACCGCCTGATCCTGGGGCCGCTGCTCGCCGAGGACGTCCGCGCGGTGACGCCGATCGCGCGTGCGGCGAAGGTGCCGGTCATCAGCTATTCGAACGACGTGTCGGTTGCGGGCAACGGCGCCTGGCTGCTGGGCTACACCCCGGCCCAGTCGATCGACCGCGTCGTCGGCCATGCGCGGACCAACGGCATGACGCAGTTCGCCGGTCTCGTTCCCGCCGGCGTCTATGGCCAGCGTGCCTCGACCAGCTTCCTGCGCGCGGTCGAACAGGCGGGGGGACAGGTCGTGTCGCTCCAGACCTATCCGCGTGGCGGCATCGCCGCGGCGGTCACCCGCCTGGCGAAGAACTCGCCCTATGAAGCGGTGCTGATCGCCGATCAGGCGGGCGCGGCGGCGATGGCGGTGCCCGCGATCCGCAAGACGCCCAGCCGGTCGGCAAGGGTGCTCGGCACCGAGCTGTGGAATACCGAAACCGGGCTGGGCTCGATGCCGGCGCTGAACGGTGCATGGTATGCCAGCGTCTCGAACACGCTCTACCGCCAGTTCGCGACCAAGTATCGCGCGCGCTTCAACGCCGCGCCGTACCGGCTGTCGAGTCTAGGCTATGATTCGGTGCTGCTGACGGTGCGCATCGCACGCGACTGGACCATCGGCCGCGACTTCCCTGAAAGCCGGCTGCGCGCCGAGGACGGGTTCGCCGGGCTGGACGGCGCGTTCCGTTTCGGCCGCGACGGCGTGGCCGAACGCGCGCTGGAGGTGCAGGAAGTGCGTGCGGGGGGTGCGGTGACGGTCAGCCCGGCGCCGCGGACGTTCGGGGAGTAGGGAAAGCACGCAATTCCGTTGCAATGGCTGCCATTGACTTTCGGCGGAACAAACGGCATATCCAACCAGCGGTACGGCTCTACCTTAATTGTCGTGCTGCAACCTACTTGGGGTCCCTGCGGGGGCCCCTTACTATTTCTAGGAACGCCGAATGACGTACAGTGCTGTTTTTGTCGATGCGGGATATCTCTTCGCGCAAGGCTCTGTCGCCTTGACGGGAGCGAAGCGTAATCGATCCGAACTCAGGTTGAATGAAGCTGCTGCTGTTGCTGCTCTCGACAAACTGGTTCATCAAAAGAGTGAAGGCTGTCGCCTCCTCCGTATCTATTGGTACGATGCCCCTCTCCATACCGGCATGACCGCGCAGCAAAGTAGCTTGGCGGTGCTTGATCGCGTCAAAATGCGGCTTGGCGTTTTGAACGGACAGGGTCAGCAAAAAGGTGTCGACTCCCTCATCGTGACCGACTTGATTGAGCTTGCTCGGAATCGATCCATAACCGACGCGCTACTCGTTTCGGGCGATGAGGATGTTCGTATCGGCGCTCAGATTGCGCAAAATTATGGCGTTAGCATTCATCTTCTTGGCATTCATCCGGCAAGAGGTTCCCAATCTCCCCTTCTACGCCAAGAAGCAGACACGATAACGGAATGGGATGCGTCCGTAGTCGGGACATTCCTATCAGCCGTTGCCGCTCCATCGATCAGCGCGCGTCCGCCCGTTTCGGGAGAAGGCGAGGCGATACAATCTTCCGCTCAAGAAGGCGAAATAATAGCAAATGTGATAAAGGGGTTGCTTGCAGAACTGAGTACAAAAGACTTGAATGATCTTCGGACGTTTTGGGCAACGAAGCCCGGCCTCCCACCGGAACTGGACCGGCCGATGCTTGGGCGGTGCCGTGACGGTTTTTCGCGTGAACTTACGCCGAACGAGCGGCGCTCAGCTAGAGCGCAGTTTGTAGAAGCTATAAAAGCGCTTCCAGCTTACACCGCAAGCGCCTGATCGGCGGCTTATGCTTCACGCCACCCCGAACGGCACCACCATGTTGTCGGCATAATGGCCGACATGCGCGCGGCCGAGATACGGCACGCCCATCGCACCGGCCCAGCGGGTGACGATCTGTTCCTCGGTCTCGCCGAAGCCGGTGTCGTCGGGATGGCGGTCGGTCACCGCGCCCAGCCGGATGCCGGCGATCCCCTTCAACTGCGTCGCCTCGCTCAACTGCCACAACAACCGGTCGATGCGGTACAGGTCCTCGCCGACCTCCTCGACGATCACGACATGGTCGGTCAGGTCGGGCAGCCACGGCGTACCGATCAGCGCGCACAGGATGACGAGGTTGAACGCGACGGTCGGGCGGCCGTCCAGTTCGGGCGCCAGCATCGTGCGGTCGCGGTTGACCAGCCATGCCAGCGCGCGCGCCGCGCTGTTGGTGCCGCCTGCCTTGCCGACCTGCGCCGCCATCGGCCCGTGGATCGGTCGCCCGATCCGCCGGGCATAGAGCGCGCCGAGCAGGAACCCCATGTCGGAAAAGCCGAGATAGCTCTTGGCCGCCGCCGCGCGGTTGAGCTGCGGCATGACCCTGTCGAGGATGCGGTTCGAGCCGTATCCACCGCGCGCGAACCAGATCGCGTCGAACCCGGGATCGTTGGCGAATTCGAGGAAGGCGGCGGCGCGCTGTTCGTCGGTGCCGGCGAAATGGCCGACGTCGAGGAAACATTGCGGATGCACCACCAAGTCGACCGCGGGATAGGTGAGCGCGGCATAGCCCTGTGTCCGGGCCATCTGGTCCTCGTCCACCCGCCGTGCGGGCGCCACCACGCCGATACGCATCACGCAACCCCGCTTGCCACCTGAGGGCAACCCCGATAGCGCCACGCGATGCTGTACGGCAAATCCTTCTTCCTCGTCGGGATCGGCGGGTCGGGCATGATGCCCCTCGCCATGATCCTCGCCGGGCGCGGCGCGACCGTCGCCGGCTCCGACCGCAGCCTCGACCAGGCGAGCCTGCCCGCCAAGTTCGACGCGCTGCGCGCGCTCGGCATCGCGCTGTTCCCGCAGGACGGCAGCGGCATCGTGTCGGCCGAACAGATCGTCGTCGCCTCTGCCGCGATCGAACCGACCGTCGCCGATATCGTCGCGGCCGACGCCATCGGGGCGGAGCGGCTGGGCCGGGCCGAACTGCTCGCCCGGCTGTTCAACGCCGCGCCGCTGTCGATCGGCGTGGCGGGGACCAGCGGCAAGTCGACCGTCACCGGCATGATCGGCTATGTCCTCCACGCGCTCGGCCGCGATCCGACGGTGATGAACGGCGCGGTGATGAAGGATTTCGCGCGGTCCGACCGCCCCTTCGCCAGCGCGCTGGTGGGGCGGGGCGATGCCTTCGTCAGCGAGGTCGACGAAAGCGACGGGTCGATCGCATTCTACGACCCGCAGGTCGCGGTGCTCAACAATGTCAGCCTCGACCACAAGTCGCTCGACGAACTGCGCGCGCTGTTCGGCGGCTTCGCGGCACGGGCCGGGCGGGTGGTCGTCAATGTCGGCGATGCCGAGGCGCGGGCACTGGCCGACACGATCGCCACGGACAGGCGCACGACCTTCGCGGTCGAGGGCGAGGCCGATCTGGTCGCACGCGCGCTCGACCTCGATGCCTTTGCCAGCCGGTTCGAGCTGGTAGTCGCGGGCGAGGTGCATGCGGTGCGGCTGGCGGTGCCGGGGCGGCACAATGTCGCCAATGCGCTGGCGGCGATCGGCGCGGTGACCGCTACCGGCGTGCCGGTCGCCGACGCGGTGCGCGCGATCGCCGGTTTTTCGGGGCTGAAACGCCGGTTCGAGCTGGTGGGCGAAGCGGGCGGGGTCGCGGTCATCGACGATTTCGGCCACAACCCCGACAAGATCGCCGCGACCATCGCCACGCTGCGCAGCCGGTCCGGGCGCCTGCTGCTGCTGTTCCAGCCGCACGGCTATGGTCCGCTGAAGGTCATGCGCCGCGAACTGGTGGCGATGTTCGCCGGCCAGCTCCACGCCGACGACCTGCTGGTGCTGCCCGATCCGGTCTATCGCGGCGGCACCGTGGCGCGCGAAGTGACCAGCGCGGACATCGTTGCCGACCTGACCGCGCTGGGCGCGCCGGCACGGCACATCCCCGACCGGGCGGCGGCGGCGGCGTTGCTGGTGGAACAGGCGCAGGCAGGCGACCGCATCGTGGTGATGGGCGCGCGCGACGATACGCTGTCGGAACTGGCGGCGGACATGGTGGCGCGGCTGGGGTAATCCGCCGCAACCAATCGCGTCACTCCAGCGAAGGCTGGGGTTTCCCCGTTATACAGCGCGCGCCTAGCCGCAGAAGACCCCAGCCTTCGCTGGGGTGACGGGGAGGGTGAGCGACAGCGGCCGCACCACTCCAAACCTTACCAATTTCTTGACATCGGTCCCCCGCTCGGCGACCGGACCAATATCGCAAGCAAATAGTCGATTAAGTCCGACAAGGTTTGAGAAGGGGAGGCCGCTTTGGCACAGACACGGGCGGGTTCCGCCACTACCGGGCTGGCATTCGCCGCCGTCACGACGCTGTTCTTCGCGTGGGGGTTCATCACCTCGCTGATCGATCCGCTGGTCGCGGCGGTGAAGGGCATCTTCACCCTGACCGATTTCGAAGCGCAGTTCGCCGCGTCGGCATTCTTCCTCGCCTATGGTCTGATCTCGATGCCCGCCGCGATCCTGCTCGGCCGGTTGAAGGCGGTGCCCTCGATCCTGTTCGCGCTGGTCACCATGATCGTCGGCTGCCTGACCATGCTGGTCGCGGCGAACCTGGCGGTGTTCCCGATCGTGCTGCTCGGCCTGTTCATTCTGGCGGCCGGCATCACCATCCTGCAGGTCGCGGCGAACCCGCTGGCCGCCGCGCTGGGTGATCCCAAGCTCAGCCATTTCCGCCTGACGCTCAGCCAGACGTTCAATTCGTTCGGCACCTTCCTGGGGCCGTTGCTCGGCGCCAGCCTGTTCCTCGAAGGGGTCGAGGTCAAGGACGGGACCGTGCTGACCGAGGCGGTGCGCGCCGGGGCGCTGGCCGGGATCGACCGCGCCTATTTCTGGATCGCGGGGCTGATCGCCGCGCTCGCCGTCTTCTTCTTCCTCAGCCGCAAGGTCGTGTCGGCGGCGGTGCCCGACGCGCCGGCCGACGTGCCCTCGCCCGGCGCGCTGCTGCGCGATGCCTTCTCGTCGCGCTGGGCGGTGCTCGGCGCGGGCGCAATCTTCCTGTATGTCGGTGCGGAGGTCGCGATCGGGACGCAGATGGCGCTGTTCCTGAACGGCGACACCGTATGGGGCGTGTCGGACGCCGCGTTCGGCGTGCCGCTGCTGGGGCTGGCGATGGGCAGCGACGGCGTCGCCGGCGTATCGTTGCAGGAAGCGGGCAAGGCGGTCGCCTTCTACTGGCTGGGCGCGATGGTCGGCCGTGCGATCGGATCGGTGCTGCTGTCGAAGGTGAAGGCGCACAAGCTGCTGGCGCTGTTCACCGGCATCGCCGTCGCCATGTGCCTGTATGTCGCGCTGGTCGGCGGGGTCGGGGCGGGTTTCGTCGCGCTGGCGATCGGGCTGTTCAACTCGATCATGTTCCCGGTCATCTTCACCCTGACGCTGGAACGCTCCAGCGCCAGCGAGGCGGCGACATCGGGCCTGTTGTGCACCGCGATCTTCGGCGGGGCGGTGATCCCGCTGATCGTCGGGCTGGTGTCGGGCGCGGTCGGGCATGGCCCGGCGTTCGTCGTGCCGGCGCTATGCTATGCCGCGCTGTGCGGCTTCGCGCTCGCCGCAGGGCGGACCGCGACGCGCAACGTCGCATCGGCGAAGAGCCTGCATTGATCGCCACGACGACGGCCATGGTTTCGCTGCCGTAATCAGGCTAGGCTCGCGCCCGACCTTATCGGAGAGATACCATGGCCGTCGTGAAGTTCGCCCTGCTGCTGACCTCCCTTGCCCTGCCCGCCACCGTGTCGGCGCAGAGCCAGTATGAAGGGGCCGGCGCGCGGCAGGACATCGACTGCGCCGGCAGCAGCGCGACGATTCGCGGCGCGGGCAACACCGCAACGGTGACCGGGCGCTGCACCGCGCTGCTGATCGAGGGG
The DNA here is from genome assembly GCF_030062225.1 of Sphingomonas sp. 2R-10. Lineage (NCBI taxonomy): Bacteria > Pseudomonadati > Pseudomonadota > Alphaproteobacteria > Sphingomonadales > Sphingomonadaceae > Sphingomonas > Sphingomonas sp. 2R-10. The sequence continues at coordinate 16,056 of NZ_JASCXF010000052.1, read as the reverse complement.
GCGGGCAACCGCGTGACGATCGACCTCGCGCCCAGGGCAACGGTGACGATCCGCGGCGCCAGCAATACCGTGGTCTACCGCACCCCCGACCGCACCAAGCCGCGCGTCAGCATCGCCGGCGCCGGCAATCAGGTATCGATGGCACGCTGACCGGTCAGCCCCGAACGTCGCCCCGGCCCGTGCAGGGGCGACGTCCTTTCGCATCGTTCCCTACGCCGCGACCCGCTCGCCCAGCGCGATCTGCGCCAGCGCGATCGATCCCAGCGGCCCCGCCTGATCGCCCAGCGCCGGTGCCACGACATAGTCGCGCTCCGGCAGCGGCAGATAGCCGTTGATGCTGGCGCGCAGCGCCGGTTCGATCCGCGCCAGCAGGTGTGGCTGCTTGTTCATCACGCCGCCGCCGATCGCGATCCGCTTCGGTCCCGTCGTGCACACCATCGCATGGCACATCGCGGTGATGGCGGACGCAACCCGGTCCCAGACCGGATGGTCGGCAGCCAGCGTCGAGACGTGGACGTCCCCCAGCGCCGCCTTGATCCCGGTCCCCGATGCCAGCCCCTCGACACAATCGTCGTGGAACGGGCAGCCGCTGGGCAGCGTGTCGCCGGGCAGCCGCGGCACCCGCAGGTGGCCGAGTTCGGCATGGCCGATCCCGCGCGTCGGCTTGCCATTGACCAGCAGCCCGACGCCGACCCCGGTGCCGATCGTCACATAGGCGAAATCGTCCAGCCCCTGCGCACAGCCCCACAAGGTCTCGGCAAAGGCGGCGCCGTTGACGTCGGTGTCGAACGCGCTCGGCACGTCGAACATCGCCGACAGCGTGCCCGCGATATCGGTCATCGGCCAGTCGGGCTTGGTCGTGGCGAGGATATGGCCCCACGTCGGCGAGGCGGGGTCGAGGTCGACCGGACCGAAGCTGGCGATGCCCAGCGCGGCAAAGCCGCCATCGTCCCACCAGCGCTGCAACACCGCCGCGATCGCGGGGAGGGTGATCGAGGGGTGCCCGGTCGGCACCGTTTCCTGCGCGAGGATCTCGCCCGGACCGGAGGCGAGGGTGCAGACGCACTTCGTACCGCCCAGTTCGATCCCCGCCAGCGGCACGGCGCCGCCGCGCGTCGCCGGATCGAAAGCTATGTTCATCCCCCAAAACCCTTGTCACCGATAAATATGGCATAAACGTCGCAGGATTCGGGACAAAGCGCAAATCGAAATCGGAATTGCGCGGCGAGTGCACCGTACCGTCAGCGCGCGGGCGGGATCGGCGTATATTGCACCGAAACCAACTGCCATGTGCCGCCCCGGCGCCGCGCGACATAGCCGATCCGCAGCGCCCGGACGGTACCGTTCGGCAGCGCCATGGTCTTGCGCTCGCTGACCACCGCCAACGTCCCCGACACCCGCACGATCCGTTCGTCGACGGTCATCGGCGGCGCTATGCGCTTCGCCGCCGGCTGGTAGAATGTCAGGACCGCCGCACGCGGATCGACGGTGCCGACCGGCGAAATCTCGACATAGTCCGGTGCCAGTGTCGCGCCGAGGGCGGCAGGATCGAACGCGGCACGCGCGGCGTCGAACCGGTCGATCAGCGCCGCGACCGCGACGTCCTGCGTCGGTGCCGCCGCCACCGGAACAGCCGTCACCATCATGATGCCCGCGATCGCCAGCTTTCGCATCGTCCGTTCCTCCCCGCAAACCGCTAACCACGATTTAACCTACTTCTGCGACGGTATCCGATATCCAGACCGGAGGCGAACCCGATGCCGAACCCTGTCCAGCCACCCGATCCGGCCACCCCATCGGCGGCCGGCGGCTGCGGCACCCGGTTCGAGCTGGCGCTGGTGGCGGCGTTCAAGGCGGGCGGCGCCTCGCCCGCACTGCCGCGCATCGCGCGATCACCCGGCCACGACGGACGGTTCCAGTCGAACTTGCCACGGACCTGATCCGGGGTCCCGCCTTCTACTGCCGTCGCGAAGGATCGTGACCCGGGTTTCGCGCGGGTAACAGGCGCGTGAACGCCGTGTCCGTCCCTACGCGTCAGGCGCCCTCTTCCGCCTTCCACAGCGCGGTGGCGCTGGGCAGCAGGAAATGGCTGAACGGCAGGATCGCCGCGCCCACCGCCGGCGCGTCCTCGGCCAGCATCGCGCGGCGTACCGGGGCCAGCGCCGGGACGTTGGTCGCCGCGACCCGCATCCGTGCGTTCATCCGTTCGGCCAGCGTGTCGACATGCGCGCCCGGCAACCGCCCGCCAACGAAGATCGCAGCCGGATTGATGAGGCAGTTGATCGCGGTCAGCGGCTCGACCAGCCGTTCGACCGATGCGTCGATCCACGCATCGACCAACGCCAGCAGCGCCGGATCGTCGGCACGCCCGCCCAGCATGTCGGCTAGGGTGAAGCCGGCATCGCGCAGCGGATGCGACAGGCCCGACAGCGACACGGTATGCTGTATCTGCGTCTGCCCACCGCGCCCGTCGGTGCCGAGCAGGAAGCCGAGCTCGCCCGAGCGTCCCTGAGCCCCGCGGTAATAGCTGCCGTCAAGGACGAGGCCGCCGCCTAGCGCCGAGGAGATCAGGATGTAGAAGAAGCTGGCATGATGCTGGCCGTGCCCCAGCTGCAATTCGCCCATCGCGGCCGCCGCCGCGTCGTTCTCGACGAAGACGGGCAGGGCGATCGGTTCGCCGAACAACGCGGCCATGTCGGCGCCCTCCCATATGGTATAGGCGTCGGGCCGGCCGGGCAGGTCGACGGTGCCCAGATCGTCGGGCCGCGCGACGCCGATGCCGACGATGCGCTGGCGATCGATACCGGCCTCCGCGATCAGCCCCTCGACCGCCGACCGGTAGAAGGCGGCGACGTCGTCGGGCATCGCGAAATCGACCTCGCGGCTGGCGCGCGCCAGCGTCTGTCCAGCGAAATCGACCAGCACGATCGTCACATGGTCGCGGTCGACGTTGATGCCGATCGCGTAGCAGGCGGCGGGATTGACCACCAGCTTGGTCGGCGGCTGTCCGCGTCCGCCGCGCCGCTGACCTGCCTCCTGCACCAGCCCCTCGCCCAGCAGGCGGCGGGTGATGTTGGCGATCGCCGGCGGCGTCAGCCCGGTGATGTTGGCAAGGTCGATACGGGTCAGCGATCCCGACACGCGGATCGCGTGCAGCGTGACTCGCTGGTTATGGTCGGCGGCGCGTTCCAGGTTGGTGCCCGACAGGCGGATCGGCGCGCGGTCGTCGGTCACGCGTGGCCCCACGCGGCAACAGGGAACAAGGGGGGCAAGGTGGTATCTCCCGGTGCGGCGCTCGGGCGCCGTCGCTTCGTCGGATGCAGCGTGGACCAGCGACGATGGCGGTTCAATCGTAAACATGAATTTCAAAAACCGTGGCGTCAGGCGTTGACAACGCTGTCGGATTTTCCGAACGGAGTATAAAGACACGTGCGTCGTCGGGCGCACGATGGGGAGAGCGATGCGATGAAACCGGTTACGACGTTCCTGCTGTGCACCGCGCTGGTCGGTGCCGCGGCATTTCCCGCCACGGCACAAACGGTGCCCGCCCCGGCACCCGCCGCGACGGCGCATCCGGACATCTGGCCGCAGGCGACGTGGCCGTACAAGGCCGATCCGGCGATCGAGGCGCGCATCGCCGACCTGCTCAAGCGGATGACGCTGGAGGAAAAGGTCGGACAGGTCGTTCAGGGCGATATCGCCAGCCTGACGCCCGAGGATGTGAAGCGCTATCACCTCGGCTCGGTGCTGAACGGCGGCAATTCCGCGCCCAACAACGACGAATTCGCGCCGGCGTCGGAATGGCTGAAGCTCGCCGACCGCTTCTATGCGGCATCGGTCGACAAGAGCGGCGGCGGCGTCGGCATTCCCGTGATATGGGGCACCGATGCGGTCCACGGCCACAGCAACATCGTCGGCGCGACGCTGTTCCCGCACAATGTCGGCTTGGGCGCGATGCACGACCCCGCGCTGATGCGGAAGATCGCGCAGGCGACGGCGGCCGAAATCCGCGCGACCGGCATCGAATGGACCTTCGCGCCCACCATCACCGTGCCGCAGGACCTGCGCTGGGGCCGTGCGTACGAAGGCTATTCGTCCGATCCGAAGCTGGTCGCCAGCTACGTCACCCAGTTCATCGAGGGGCTGCAGGGCGCGCCCGGTTCGACCAACCAGTTGAAGGGCCCCTACGTCCTCGCCTCGACCAAGCACTTCCTTGCGGACGGCGGTACGTTCGGCGGACAGGATCAGGGCGACGCGAAGATTTCCGAAACCGTGCTGCGCGACATCCACGGCACGCCCTATGTCTCGGCGATCAACGCCGGGGTGCAGACGGTGATGGCCAGCTTCAGCAGCTGGAACGGGGAAAAGATCACCGGGCACAAGGGGCTGATGACCGATGTGCTCAAGAAGCGCATGGGTTTCGGCGGGTTCATCGTCAGCGACTGGAACGCGCACGGCCAGGTCGCGGGCTGCACCAATGCGTCGTGCGCGCGGGCGATCAACGCCGGGCTCGACATGTACATGGCGCCCGACAGCTGGAAGCCGATCTGGGAAAACCTCGTCAGGCAGGTCAAGTCGGGCGAAGTCCCGATGGCCCGCCTCGACGATGCGGTCGGCAACATCCTGCGCGTGAAGCTGCGCGCCGGGCTGTTCGAGGCGGGCAAGCCGTCGTCGCGTCCGCTGTCGGGCAAGTTCGACCTGCTCGGCAGCCCCGAACACCGCGCGATCGCGCGCGAGGCGGTGGCGAAGTCGCTGGTGCTGCTCAAGAACAACGGCTCTTTGCTGCCGATCAAGGCCGGCGCACGGGTGCTGGTCGCGGGTGACGGCGCCGACGACGTCGCGCGCCAGTCGGGCGGCTGGACGCTGACATGGCAGGGGACGGGGATCGACCCGAAATATTTCCCCGGCGCGACGACGATCTACAAGGGGATCGACGCGGCGGCGAAGGCGGCCGGGGGCACGGCGACGCTGTCGGCCGATGGCAGCTTCACCGGGGCCAAGCCCGATGCGGCGATCGTCGTGTTCGGCGAGACGCCCTATGCCGAGTTCCAGGGCGACATCAAGACGCTGCAACTGCGCCCCGAACAGCGTGGGCCGATCGCGACGATGAAGAAGCTGAAGGCGCAGGGGATTCCGGTCGTCGCGGTCATGCTGACCGGCCGTCCGCTGTTCGTGAACGCCGCGATCAACGCCGCCGACGCCTTCGTCGTCGCATGGCTGCCCGGATCGGAAGGCGCGGGCGTTGCCGACGTGCTGCTCAGGGACCGCAGCGGCAAGGCGAAGCGCGACTTCACCGGCACGCTGTCCTTCGCGTGGCCGGCGACTGCCGATGCGACCGGCCCGACCCAGTTCCCGCTCGGCTACGGCCTGACCGGCGCCAGCCGGACGACGGTGCCTGCGCTGTCGGAGGATGCGAAGGTCGCCGACGTCGATGCCGGCGACACCTTCATGGACCGCGGCCTGCCGGCGACCGCATGGTCGCTCGAGGTCGGCGGGGCCGGCACCGGCGGCAATACCCGCGTCACCACCGTACCCGCGCAGTCGGGCGGCGGCCGGGTGAAGGTCACCGCGACCGATTACGGCGTACAGGAAGGTGCGCGCCGCTTCGCCATCGACGGCAGCGGCCCGGCGCAGATTTCGCTCAGCACCCAGTCGCCGGTCGACCTGACGCGCCAGACCAATGGCGACGTCCTGCTGCTCGCGACGATGCGCGTCGATGCCGCCCCGACCAGGCCGGTCACCCTGTCGCTGCGCAGCGGCCCCGGCGGGGGCCAGGTGGCGCTCGGCCGCATGGAGAAGCTGCCGGTCGGCCAGTGGAAGACGCTGGGCGTGCCGCTCAAATGCTTCGGCGGCAACGTCAACATGGGCAAGGTCGATTCGCCGTTCATCCTCGCGACCGAGGGCACGCTGACGGTCAGCATCGCCCGCGTCACGCTCGGCACGACGGCGGACGTGACGCAGACCTGTCCGCGCTGAGATCCTCCCCGGCACGGGGAGGGGGACCATGCGCAGCATGGTGGAGGGGGGTGTCGGCATACGGCACGGTTGTATTGCGCGGCCATCCCCCTCCACCGTCGCCTGCGGCGACGGTCCCCCTCCCCGTGCCGGGGAGGATTTACATCGCTCGCCGCTGGGGTAGGAAAGCCGGCACAACAGGCAGGGAACAGCAATGCGAGCGTTAGCGATACTGGCGGGAACGATCGCATTGGTGGCAACTTCCGCCACCGCACAGGAAGCCACCACCCCCGCCGCGCCGATCTCCCCGCGCGTCTCCGTGTCCGGTGGTATCGTCGAGGGCCGCGCCGCGCCCGACCGCACCGTGTTCCGCGGCATCCCCTTCGCCGCGCCGCCGATCGCCGCGAACCGCTGGCGCGAACCGCAGCCCGTGGTCGAATGGACTGGCATCCGCGCCACCACCGCCCGCGCGCCCGCCTGTCTCCAGAACGACTATGGCTGGAACCGCGCCGACCATGTCTTCGCCAGCGAGGACTGTCTGACGCTCGACGTCGCCACGCCGGCGCTGACCGGCAAGCGCCCGGTGATCGTGTGGATTCATGGCGGCAGCAACCGCGCCGGATCGGCGGGCGACATGGCGCTGTCGTCGATCGGCAAGCGTGGTGTCGTGGTGGTCGCCATCCAGTATCGCCTCGGCATCTTCGGCTTCCTGCCGCACCGCGCCCTTGCCGGCGAAGCGGGCGGCAACAGCGGCAATTACGGGCTGATGGACCAGATCGCGGCGCTGCGCTGGGTCCGCGACAACATCGCCAAGTTCGGTGGCGATCCCGACAACGTCACCATCGCAGGGGAGAGCGCCGGGTCGCAGGACGTGTCGCTGCTGCTCGCATCGCCGCTGGCGCGCGGGCTGTTCGCCAGGGCGGCGATGGAATCGGGCACCCCCGGCTTCGGCCTGCCATGGCGCCCGCTCAAGGAAGCGTTCCGCATCGGCGACCAGCTCGACGTGCTGCTCGGCACCCGCGGCAGCGCGTCCCTGCGCACCGCATCGCCCGCCGCGCTGCTCGCCGCCGACCTCAAGCTCCACGATGCGAAGCTGACCGCCGACGATTACCTGTACCTGCGCACCACGATCGACGGCGCGGTGCTGCCCGACACGCCCGAACGGCTGTTCGTCACCGCACCCAGGCGGCCGGTGATCCTCGGCAGCAACGTCCTCGAACTCGACCTGCCGGGCGGCCGACCGGCGCGCGACGGGTTCGTCGACCTGTCGTTCGGCGCGAACGCCGAAGGGGCGCGGACGTGGTACCGGCTCGACGAGGCCGACCCGCTGCCGCATCCCCGGCTCGGCACCCGCGACCAGCAGATCGCGACCGACGCGACCTTCCGCTGCCCCGCCGGCGCGCTCGCCAACCTGCTGGCGACCCGCAACTGGCCGGTCTGGCGCTACGAGTTCGACATGGCCCGCGACGGTGGCGCGGGACAGACGACCCATGCGGCCGAGATCGACTATATCTTCAACGACCGCCGGGTCGGTCCGGTATCGATGCAGGACTATTGGGTCGCCTTCGCCACCACCGGCGATCCCAATGGCGACGGCCGCCCGGCATGGGCGCGCAGCGCGCGCGGCAAGCCCGCCAACATCCTGTTCGACGCGCGCGGCGCTACCCCGCGCGAGGGCGACATCCGCCCCGAAATCTGCCGCCTGCAAGGATCGCTATGACCCCCGATCGTCGCCATTTCCTCGGCCTCGCCGCCGGGGCCGCGCTGCTGCCCGCCGCGTCTCACGCCGCGCAGGAGGAAAGCTGGGAGGTGAAGCACCAGCGCCAGCTCGCCACCGACTGGCCGTGGCTCGGCCGCTATGCCGCCGACAATGCCGCGCTCGCCGCGTCGGGTGTGAAAACCGACATCGTGTTCATGGGCGATTCGATCACCGAAGGCTGGCGCGGCAGCCGGCCCGCCTTCTTCCGCCCCGGCCGCGTCGGGCGCGGAATCAGCGGGCAGACCACGCCGCAGATGGTGCTGCGGATGATGGCGGACGTCGTCGCGCATCGCCCGAAATATGTGCACATCATGGCCGGTACCAACGACATCGCCGCCAATACCGGGCCGATCAGCCCCGAACAGACGCACGACAATCTGGCGATGATGGTGATGATCGCGCGAGACGCCGGCATCGGCGTGCTGCTGGCCAGCGTGCCGCCGGCGGACGGCTTTCCGTGGCGACCGGGCCTCGCCACCGTCGCACCGATCCGCGCGATCAATGCGTGGGCAAGGGACTATGCGGCGAAGAGCCGCGCAACATTTGTCGACTATGCCCCGGCGCTGGCGACGCCGGCCGGCGCGATGCGACCGGGCTATGCCGATGACGGCGTCCACCCGACGCCGGCGGGCTATGCCGCGATGGAGAAGGTGCTGACCCCGATCCTGCGCGCCAGGGGATTGCCGGTTTAGGCGAATGGCTGCCCTGAATCTCCTTGGCCACAAGCGTCACCCCAGCCTTCGGCGGGGTGACGTGCGCGACTGGGAATGGGGCAGAGCGTCTGGTATCGAAAAATGAACGAACCCGCCGCCCCCGCGACAATTCGGCACAATTTCCATGGGTTTGCGACAAACGCCTGCGACACGCGTCCACCATCTTCGCTGTCGACCCTGATGGTTCGAAAGAGGAGAAGAGGGATGAAGAAGTTCGCATTGATGCTCGCCGGTCTCGGTGTCGCCCTGACCGCGCTGCCCGCCGCCGCCCAGCCGTGGCAGTCGGTCAACCAGCGCCAGGCGCAGATCGAACGCCGCATCGACCAGGGCATCCGCAACGGATCGCTCAGCCGGCGCGAGGCGGTCAACCTGCGCGGCGAATTCCGTCAGATCGCCCAGCTCGAACAGCGCTATCGCCGCTCGAACGGCCTGTCGATGCAGGAACGCCGCGACCTCGACCGCCGCTTCGACGCGCTGGCGTACAAGGTCCGTGTCGACAAGCGCGACCGCAACAACCGCCCGGGCTATCGCCGGTAAAATCGGGTTGGCTCCCATAAACCGTTCGTGCTGAGTAGGGGCTGAGCGTGTCGAAGACCCGTATCGAAGCATCGTTGGCGGTCCTTGGATACGTCATCTCGACAGGCTCAATGACTACTCAGGACGAACGGTAGGGGTCATGTCCCCGCGACGAACGCGCCGATCAGGCCCGCGTCCTCGCCCAGCCGCCCCGGCACGACGATCGGCGTCGTCGTCGGGGCAAGCAGGTTCGCCCGCACCCGCGCGTCGAGCGCTGCGATCAGCCCGCCGGCATTGGCCAGCCCGCCCCCGACCGGCACGATGGTCGCCGACAGCGCGTGCAGCAGCATCGCCAGCGGCCCGCCGACCAGATCGCACCAGTAGTCGACCGTCGCCACTGCCCGCGGCTCGCCCGCCGCCGCGCCGCGGGTGATCGCGATGCTGTCGGCCGGGTGCCCGTGCAGGAACGCGTGCAGCCGCTCGATCCCGCGCGCGCTGCCGATCGTGTCGAGGCACCCCCGCCGTCCGCAGCCACAGGCGAAGACCGGCATCGCGTCCGGCGCGACGCGGCTGGACTGCACCACCGGTCCATGCCCCCATTCGCCGCCCAGCCCGCCGCGCCCGCCGACGATCCGCCCGTGTTCGACCAGCCCGCCGCCGACCCCGGTGCCCAGGATGATGCCGAACACCCGGTCATGTCCCTGCGCCACGCCCAGCGTCGCCTCCGCCAGCACGAATGCATCGGCGTCGTTGACCACCCGCACCGGGATGCCCAGCGCGGCGGCCAGGTCGTCGGCCAGCGTCCGTCCGTGGATGCAGGCGATGTTAGCGGTGGTGACGATGCCGTTCGCCGGATCGACCAGTCCGGCGGTCGCGATCGAAACCCGCGCGCACGGCACCGCCCGCAGCGCGTCGGCGAACAGCGCGACGAACGCCGCCCAGTCGCCGACCGGCGTCGGCCGCTTCGCGCGCCAGCCGATCGCCCCGCGCTCGTCGAACGCCGCGATGTCGACGAACGACCCGCCGACATCGGCACACAGCCGCATGCCGCCTATTCCGCGCCCAGCCAGTTCGCCCGGAACGTCCGCTGCGCGGCGCTCGGCACGCGCCCGACCGTCTCGCCGCGCACGATCTCCAGCGTCGGGTCGGCCGCCGGGGTCAGCGTCGCCGTCCGCTCGATCCCGCGCTGGCGATAGCGCAGTTCCACCGCCGCACCGGGCTTCAGCGCCGCGACCGCCGCATCCCATCCGGCGGTCGTCGTGACCGGCTGCCCCCCGATCGACCGGATGGTGTCGCCGCGATCGATGCCGGCCGCGAACAGCGGCGTGTTCTGCGCCGGCGACAGCATCAGCGTCACGCCGCTTTCGTCCTGTGCCGCATTGCTCCGCCCGATCCAGCCCTTGCCCGGCGCGGCGGCGCGCAGCACCAGCCCGGCCTGTTCCAGCAGCGGGGTGAAATCGGGCAGGAAGCTGCCCTCGATCGACCGGTCGAAGAACTGGTCGGCGAACGCCCGGTCGCCGGTCAGCTCGGCCAATGCCGCGCGCAGGTCGGCGGGGGCATAGGGCCGCTCGGTCGCGCCATGCTTCGCCCACAATAGCCGCATGTAATCGTCGAGGGTCTTGCCCGGAAACCGCTGGCGCAACTGCAGGTCCAGCAACAGGCCGATGACCGCCCCATAGGGGTAATAGGACACGAAGATATTCGGCTCGACCGGGTCGATCGCGGTCGCCGCGTCGACGAACGGCGCGCGCAGGCTCATCTCCTGCGGCGAAGCGTTGATCCGTGCCGCGATCCGCGCCGGGCTGTTCACCACCCCGTTCACCATCGCGCCCATCTCGCCCAGATACTCGTCGACCGACGCGAGGCCCGCGCGGCGGATCGCCAGCGGCCCGTAATAGCTGGTGAACCCCTCGGCCAGCCACAGCGACGGCGTCGGGTTCGCGCGGGTGAAGTCGAACGGCTCCAGCTCGCGCGGGCGCAGCCGCTCGACATTCCAGCTGTGGAAGAACTCGTGCGCCAGCGTGCCGAGCTGGTCGTCCTTCGCCTCCGCCAGTGACCGCCGGTCGGTGATGATCGTCGAATTGCGATGCTCCATCCCGTCACCCGCGATCGACGGACGGTAATCGGCGATGAAGGTATAGGTGCCGAAGTCGTACGCGGCCGGCGCCCCGAAGATCCTGATCTCCTCGGCCACGACCTTCTTCGCCTTTTCGGTGAAGCGGTCCATGTCGGCGGCGGTGCCGTCGTGATGCAGCGCGAGGCGGAAGGTCTTGCCGCCTTCCTGCCATTCGCGAACCATGTGGTTCGACAGCTCGGTCGGGCTGTCCATGAAATATTGCAGGTTCGGCGCCCAGAAGGTGCCGGGCGTATCGGCGGCGGGCAGTTGCGTCGCGACCTTCCACGTCGGGTCGGGGCTCTGGAACCGCACCCGGATCGGCTGCGCGTCATACCCGGTCGCCCACAGGAACGTGGCCGGCATGTTCAGGTGCGCGTGGCTCGCGTCGATCTGCGCATAGGTGCCGTCGCCCCGGTCGCCGTACAGCGTGTAGGTGACGACGACCGTCCCGTCATGCCCGTCGACGCTCCAGCCATAGGGATCGGTCCGCGTCAGCTTCAACGGCCGCCCGGCGCCGTCGGTGGCGCTGACGTCGTAGACGTTCTTGGCGAACTCGTGGATCGCATAGCGCCCCGGCGACGACCGCGACATCTGTACCCTGAGCGGGCCGGCGGGCACCCCGGTCCATGTCGCCGCGATCCGCGCGCGGTGATGCTGCGCCTGCGGGAACGACACGTCATAGCGCACGCGGGCATTCGCTCCCGGATCGCGCTGCGGGGCGGCGACCGCCACCGGCGCGACCGGCGCGGTCTGCGCCAGCGCGGGCAGGGCAAGACACGAGCCGAGCAACGCGGCGACCAGCGAACGAACCATGGCAATTCCTCTTCGAGTTGGGTGTGCTTGTAGCGGGCGACGCGGGCGTTTTGGAAGGGTGGAGCAAAACCTGCGCAACAACTACCCGTACCCCGGCGGAGGCCGGGGTCCAGTTGGGGGACGCCCGTTAGGAACCACCACCGTGCCGCAACCGGACCCCGGCCTCCGCCGGGGTACGGGTGGCGTACCGCTACACCCCGTAAAACGCCCGCGCCGCGCCGCCCATCAACCGCACCCGCGCGTCGTCCGACAACCCCGCCGTCAACGCCCGCGTCGTCGCCAGCCAGTCGCTATAGCCATCGCCCGCCGCCGACAGCACCGGCCAGTCGCTGCCCCACAGCACCCGTTCCCCGAACCAGCCGAGCACCCGTTCGACGATGCCGCCCAGCGCCAGCGGATCGTCCCCCGCCGCCTGTTCGGTGCGCAGCCCCGACAGCTTGCACCAGACGTTCGGCCGCGTCGCCAGCGCCGCCATTCCCGTCGCCCAGCCGGCATCGCCTGGCGGGGTGGGCTTGGCGGCGTGGTCGATCACGATCGGCAGCGTGGGCCAGCGATCGGCGAACGTCGCCAGCACGTCCAGATGCCGCGGCTGCACCAGCGCATCGAACCGCAGCCCGCCCGCGAACATCGCCGCCACGCCCCGCGCCACATCGTCGCGCAGCAGCCAGTCGCTTTCGGGGATCGCCTGCAACATCGGCCTGAGCCCCAGCAGCTTGGGCCGCTGCGCCAGCGCCGCGATCCGCGCCGGTGCCCCCGGATCATCCAGCGCTACCCAGCCGACCACGCCGGCAACCCACGGATCGGCCTCGGCCAAGTCCAGCATCCAGTCGGTCTCGCGATCGTCGGTCTGCGCCTGCACCAGCACGACCCGCCCGACCGGCGCATCGCCCATCGCCGCGCGGGCATCGTCCAGCGAATGGCTGCGATACAGCCCGCCGTCCGCCACCTCCGGCCAGCCATGGAACGGCGCATCGATCCGCCACACATGCAGATGCGCGTCGATGATGTCCGCCATTCCGTCTCCCCTCATCATCTGCACAGTGGCGCGGGGCTGGGATGGAACGCAACCCTTCCGCAAGTCCCGCCTCGACAAAACCGTCGCCCCGGCGAAGGCTGGGGCATCCAGCGGCCCTTGTCCCATGCTATCACGGGGAAATTCCAGCCTTCGCCGGGATGAGGCATGGTTCGGTCGCGACGACCGGACGTCAGATATCCTCCACCATCCCCCGTTCGAACAGCACGTCGCCCGCCCGCACCCGGTCGCCGGTGGCCACGCCCTGCGCCGGTACGAACGGCGCGGGCACCAGCATGACGATGGTCGATCCATGTTCGAACCACCCCATCTCATCCCCCTGCACCAGCGGCGCGTCGCACGTCGCGACCGGCCCGGCTCGCTCGCGCAGCAGCCTGACCGTATCGAGAAACGTCAGCCGGATCGCCGCGACCAGGATCGCCGCCACCGGCACCAGCAGCACCGGCGTCCCGTCGTTCAGCCGCAGCCGCACCGTCGCGCGTTCGTTGCGGCAATACAGCCGGTCGACCCGCTTCAGCGCGGGCGGATTGACGTTGAAACAGTCGCCGGGGAAATAGCGCACCCGGTCGACCCGCCCGTCCTGCGGCGCATGGAAGCGATGATACATGCCGGCGGTCAGCCGCAGCGTCACGAAGCTGCCGCCGAGATACGCCTCGCCCTCGCCCCCCGTCAGTTCGGCGACCGAATAGCGTTTGCCCTTGGCCTGCACGATGCTGTCGTCGTCGATCCGCCCGCTGGCGACGATGATCCCGTCGGACGGCGAGGCGAGCTGATGCGCGCGCGCGGCAAAGGTCCGCGCGCCGGGCCGCAGCCGGCGGATGAAGCACGCATGCATCGACGGCCAGCGCGTCTCCGCCGCATCGGACAGGTCGACGTCGCTGAATGTCCGCCACACCGCGATCGACGCACGCGCGATCCATGGCTGCTCGACCTTGCTGAACCGCCCCATCGCCCGCGTCAGCGTCCGGCGCGGCAGCCAGTTGGTCGCGGCATAATTCAGCGATTCGAATGCGGTCAGCTTTGCGATGACGCGGGCGATGGGGGAGGGGGCGGTACGGTCCATGGCCGTCATCAATATTACCTCATCGGGTCATATTCGCGTCAGTCATGTCGCCCATCGCCCTCGTGCTCGCCGCCGGCACCGCCGGTTTTCTCGCCGCCACGAAGGGGCGCGCCCGTATCGCGCTCAGTCGCGCCAAGCACGGCTCGCTCACCGGCCATGTCCGCTGGGGCCAGCGGATCGCGCGCCAGATCGCGTTCTACGACTATGACGATGCGCGCTTCTTCGCCGCCGACGATGCGCCAGCCGATATCGCGGACCAGCGCCGCGCCGGCTTCGAACGGCTGTCCGCACTCTATGCCGAGCGATTCGCGAAGACCGTCGCCGCGACGAAGGACCTGCGCGAGGGGCTGTCCGACCTGCAATTCACCGGCCGCTACCGCGTGCCGTTCCAGTTCAGCGCGAAGGTCCGCGAACGCCTCGCGACCGGCGCCTTCTACGCATCGTCGTCGGGGGTGACCGTCACCGATCTCGACGGCAACGACTTCTACGACCTCGCCGGCTCCTACGGCGTCAACCTGTTCGGCCACGATTTCTACCGGGACTGCATCGCGCAAGGGGCCGCCCGTGTCGCCGGCCTCGGCCCGGTGCTCGGCACCTATCACCCGGTCATTGCCGGCAATGTCGCCCGGCTGCGCACGATCAGCGGGCTGGACGAGGTGTCGTTCCACATGTCCGGCACCGAAGCGGTGATGCAGGCGGTACGCCTCGCCCGCTACCACACCGGCCGCCGCCGGGTGGTGCGCTTCGCCGGTGCCTATCATGGCTGGTGGGGCGATGTGCAGCCGGGCATCGGCAACCCGACGCCCGCCGACAACACGCTGACCCTTTCCGAACTGTCCGACCGGACGCTGCACGTGCTGGCGACGCGAAAGGACATTGCCTGCGTGCTGGTCAACCCGTTGCAGGCGATGCACCCGAACAAGGGCGCACCGTCCGACGGCACGCTGGTCGACAGCAGCCGCAGCGCGCAGCTCGACCGCGCCGCGTATCGCGACTGGCTGGTGCGCCTGCGCGAGGTGTGCACGAAGGCGGGCATCGTCCTGATCTTCGACGAAGTGTTCATGGGCTTCCGTCTGGCGAAGGGCGGCATGGCCGAGGCGTTCGGCGTCCGCCCCGACATGGTGACCTACGGCAAGACGCTGGGCGGTGGCCTGCCGGTCGGCGTCGTCTGCGGCCGCGCCGACCTGATGCGCCGTTTCCGCCCCGAAGCGCCCGCCGACATCTGCTTCGCGCGCGGCACCTTCAATGCGCACCCCTATGTCATGGGCACGATGGACGTGTTCCTCGAACGCCTCGATTCGCCGGAAGTGCAGGCGATGTACGACGGCGTCGCAGCCCGCTGGGACGCGCGCCTCGCCCATTTCAATGCGGCGATGGCGGATGCCGGCCTGCCGGTGCGCGCCGCGGGGATGCAGACGGTATGGACGATCCTCTACACCGTGCCGTCGCGCTACAACTGGATGCTGCAATATTACTGCCGGGCCGAGGGGCTGGCGCTCAGCTGGGTCGGCACCGGCCGCCTGATCTTCAGCCTGAACTATGACGACGCGGCGTTCGCCGAGGTCGTGGCGCGCTTCGTCAGGGCGGCGCAAGCGTGTCACGCCGACGGCTGGTGGTGGAGCGCCCCCGGCACGACGAACAGGATGCTCCGGCGGCAGGTGCTGAAGGAAACCCTGTCGCGCCGGCTGGGGCGGGGATAGACGGCGCGCCACCCGGCGGGATGCCGGACAGGATCGAGACGTCGACCCACCGCCCCCGACCGTACCCCCGCGCGGGCGGGGGTCCAGAGGCGACCGAGGCAATCGGTTGTTTCGCGGGGCCGATCGACATCCACGCGCATATCGTCACCCCGGACTCGATCGAGACCTCTGCGAAAATCTCGAACAGAGCCAACGCCTCGCCGGGGTACGGGTTAAGGGCTTTTGCAGAGGTCTCGACTCGATCCGGGGTCTTGGTTCTTCCTAGAGGCTGTTATGAACCATCAGCGAGTGCAGCGGCCTGTTTCATCATGAGGCAGGCGAAGGCGACGATGTGAAGTCCTGCGAGTGTTTCGGCGTAACGTTCGTAGTCTTTGACGAGGCGTCGGAA